>NZ_JBRBUA010000001.1:0-6272 GCF_052826345.1 Brevirhabdus sp.
GCGCCTTGGCCGTGGCGCGATCATCGGCGCGGTGACGATGGTGACCAACGATGTCATCCCCTACGGGCTGGTCCAGGCCCCGCGCGGCGAGCTTGACGGGCTGAACCTGGTCGGGCTGAAGCGCAAGGGCGTCGCCCGCTCCGACATCACCGCGTTGCGCGCGGCCTATCAGGCGCTCGCGCAGGGCGAGGGCGCCTTCGCAGAGCGCGCGCGCCGCATCAACGCGGAAACCGACAGCGACTACGTGAAGGAAGTGACCGGCTTCGTGATGGAGGCGAGCGACCGGTCGTTCCTGACGCCGAAATGACCGCGCCCCGGCTGGCCGTGATCGCGGGCGACGGACTGCTGCCGGAACTGGTGCTGCGTGCCGCCGGACCGGATACGGTTCTGGTACGGCTGGAAGGCGGCGCCGGGGGCGCGGCCGCCTCAGGCGGGGACGACTTGGACGCGGCGCATCGCGTGACTGCGCGGGTCGAGCAGCTAGGCGCCCTGTTCGATGCGCTGCGCGGCCATGACGTGCGCCAGGTGGTGATGGCGGGTGCGATGCAGCGCCCGCGCGTCGATCCGGTGCTGCTGGATGCCACCACCGCGAAAATCATGCCCGATCTGATGGCCGCGATGGCGGGGGGCGATGATGCCTTGTTGCGCATGGTCATCGGGATCTTCGAGCGGCAGGGGTTCGCCGTGCGCGGCGCGCATGAGATCGTGGCGGATCTGACCCTGCCCAACGGCCGGTTGTGCGGCCCGGCCCCGAGCGAGGGCGAGCGGCGCGATGCCGCGCGCGGCCGCTCCATCCTGTCGGCGCTGGGACCGGCCGATGTGGGGCAGGGCGCCGTGGTGGCAGGCGGGCTGTGTCTGGGGCTGGAAACCGCGCAGGGCACGGATGCGATGCTGGAATTTGTGGCCGAAACCCGTGGGCAGGTGGCGCGCGCGTCGGGAGGGGTCTTCGTCAAACGGGCCAAGCCGGGGCAGGATCTGCGGGTGGACATGCCCGCGATCGGGCCGCTCACCGTGGAGGCGGCAGTGCGCGCCGGGTTGCGCGGGATCTGCATCCAGACCGGCGCGGTGCTGGTTCTGGACCGTGCGAAGGTGCTTGCCCGCGCCGACGAGGCCGGGGTGGCGATCTGGGCGGAACCGTGAGCCGCCGGTTCTTTCTGCTGGCGGGCGAGACCTCGGGCGATCATCTGGGGGCCGCGCTGATGGCCGGGCTGAAGACGCTTGATCCCGGTGTCAAGTTCCACGGCGTCGGCGGTGTGCGGATGCAGGCCGAGGGGCTGGAAAGTCTTTTCCCGATGAGCGAGCTGAGCGTCATGGGCATCGCCGAGGTGTTGCCGCGCTACCGGATGCTCAAACGCCGGATCGACGAGAGCGCGCGGGCGGTGCTGTCGCATGATCTCGATGCGCTGATCACCATCGACAGCCCGGATTTCAACCTGCGTGTCGCGCGGCGCGTGCGCGCGCGATCCCGCCTGCGCATGGTGCATTACGTGGCGCCGTCGGTCTGGGCGTGGCGTGCGGGGCGTGCGCAGCGGATGGCGCAGACGATTGACCAGGTGCTGGGGCTGTTTCCCTTCGACGAGGCGCCGATGCGCGCGGCGGGGATGCGCTGCGATTTCGTGGGCCACCCCATCGCCGCGCATCCCCCCGTGGATGCCCGGACCGTGCGCGAACGGCGCGCCGCGCTGGGACTCGCGCCCGATCAGACCGCGCTGCTGGTGCTGCCGGGGTCGCGACAGGGCGAGATTTCGCGCCTGGGGCCGGTCTTCGCGCAGACCCTGCGCCAGATGCACGCGGTACGCGGGGATGTGCGGGCGATCGTGCCCGCGGCCCCCGGTCGGCTCGAACAGGTGCGCGCCAGCCTGGGCGATCTGCCCGGACACCCGATCATTCTGCCGACGGAAGGACAGGGCGCGCCGGACAAGCGGCAGCTTTTCGCCGCCGCCGACCTGGCGCTCGCCGCGTCGGGCACCGTGTCGCTGGAACTGGCTGCGGCGCGGGTGCCGACCGTCATCGCCTATGACATGAACTGGCTGAGCTGGCAGATCATCAGTCGCATGGTCAAGGTCGACACCGTCACCTTGGTCAATCTGATCGCCGAAAGCCGCACGATCCCGGAATTTCTGGGCCCCGAGTGCCGCCCCGAGCGCATCGCCCCGGCGCTGACCGCGCTGATCGACGACGGCACGGCGCGCGCGGCGCAGATCGAGGCGATGGATCTGGCGATGACCCGGCTGGGTGCGGGCGGCCCGCCCCCGGGCCTGCGCGCCGCGCGGGCGGTGCTGGACGGGCTTGACGACGCGGGCGGATCGGGCGGGTGGCGGCCGGGCGCCCCGGCCAGCAGCTCAGGCTGAGCAGCTCGCCCCGCCCAGCACGCAGAATTTCGCACAATGCGGATGGTTCAGCTTCACCGGGCGTTCGGCCTCGGCCAATGTCGTGCCCAACTCGAAGCGCGCGTCATAGGGCAGCAGCGTGCAGGCCAGAACGGCGGGCGCCGCCGCGCCCCGGCGTTTGACCACCATGCGCGAGGAGGCGCACATCACCGCATCGGGTGACTTGTCGAGGATGCCCCAGCAGGCCGTCGTGATTTCGGGCACATCCACCTGCTCGTCCATTTCCGGGAAAAGGACGGTCGCGGCCGGGTCCCGCGCGTCGATGTCGAAACCGTGCCGCGCGAACAGCCGAGCATAGCCCGCGCGGCTCTCGACATCGCTTTCGCCCCAGACGGTGCGGCCCGCAACGCTCATCGCGATGCCTTGGTCGCGCAGCCAGATCATGCCCTCGATCGTGCGCTTGAAACTGTCGGCGCCGCGCTCCGTGTCGTGCAGCTCCTGCGACCAGTGATCGACGGAGATGCGCAGGCTCATCCGGTCGCCGAAATCGCGCTGCAACGCCCTCAGCCCCGCCTGCACCGTCTTGCGCATCATCGGGCGCATCGCATTGGTCAGGATCAACACCTCATAGCCGCGCGCCAGACAGCGGCGGGCCATCTCGATCATCTGCGGGTTCATGAAGGGTTCGCCCCCGGTGAAGCCGATTTCACGCACCGGCCATTCGCGCTGGTCGAGCTGGTCGAGGTAATCCTCGACCTCATCGGCGGTGATATAGGCAAGCCGGTCGTTGGTCGGCGAGCTTTCGATGTAGCAGTTCGCGCAAGCGATGTTGCACAGGGTGCCGGTGTTGAACCAGAGCGTCTGGGGACGGGTCAAGGCGACCTCGGCCCGCGGCTCGCCCTTGGCGGTGACATCGGGGTCGGAGAACTTTTGCGTGGGCGGACAGGCCTTTTGAAAGTCGTCTTTCACGTCATTTTTCCCTTCGGTTTCAGAACCCATACCCGCAGGAACCTTTCGCTTAAACCCCCGGCGACGCTTGTGACGGAACTGTGAAAGAAGCTTGAGTGCGCGTGCGTGCGGGCTAGACTTGCGGGAGGCGGATAGGTAACACGGCGGCGTTAGCGCAAACAATTTTACTAACGACTGGAAAAATCCCATGGTCTCGCGCGTAATCCCTGTAGATGTTTTCGATCTGGTGGTCTTTGGCGGCACCGGCGATCTGGCACGTCGCAAGATCATCCCCGCGCTTTATCGGCGCTTTCGCGCCGGCCAGATGATCGAGGGCAGCCGTGTCATCGGGTCCGCGCGATCCGATTTCGACACCGAGAGCTACCGCGCCTTCGTGGCCGAGGCGATCGACGAATTCATCGCCGATCATGCCTCCGAGACGGTCGCGGCCTTCCTGAAATCGGTCCATTTCGTCAAGCTCGACGCCACCGGCAAGGAGGGCTGGGCGGATCTGGCCAAGCTGATGCGCAAGGACGTGGTGCAGGCGTTCTATTTTTCGGTCGCGCCCTCGCTTTTCGGTGCCCTGGCCGAGCGGCTCGAAAGCCACAAGATCGCGACGGCCGACAGCCGCATCGTGGTCGAAAAGCCCTTCGGGCGCGATCTTGCCTCCGCGAAGGAGCTGAACGCGACGCTGGAGGCCCATTTCGACGAACACCAGATTTACCGCATCGATCACTATCTGGGCAAGGAAACGGTGCAGAACCTGATGGCCGTGCGGTTCGGCAACGTGCTGTTCGAGCCGCTGTGGAACGCGCTGTTCGTCGACCATGTGCAGATCACCGTGGCCGAAACGGTGGGCGTCGGCGGGCGCGGGGCCTATTACGACCGCTCGGGCGCGATGCGCGATATGGTGCAGAACCACCTGATGCAGCTGCTGTGCCTGATCGCGATGGAACCGCCCGCGCGGTTCGAACCCGATGCGGTGCGCGACGAAAAGCTCAAGGTCATCCGCGCGCTGGACCCGGTGCGACACGACCAGATCGTGCGCGGCCAGTACAAGGCGGATGGCGAGCAGCAGGGCTATCTCGAAGATGTCGAGCACCCCGACAGCCTGACCGAAAGCTTCATCGCGCTGAAGGTGCATGTGTCGAACTGGCGCTGGAAGGGCACGCCCTTCTACCTGCGGACCGGCAAGCGGCTGAAAGCGCGGATGAGCGAGATCGTCGTCGCCTTCAAACCCACGCCGCATTCGATCTTCGACGAGGAGGCGGGCAGCAAGACCAATGTTCTGACGATCCGCCTGCAACCCAATGAGGGGATCAACCTGCGGGTGACCATCAAGGAACCGGGGCCGGGGGGGATGCGTCTGGTCGATGTGCCGCTGGATATGACCTTTGCCGATGCGCTGGGGCCGGTGGCGCGTGAAATTCCCGACGCCTATGAGCGGCTGATCATGGATGTGATAAGGGGAAACCAGACGCTGTTCATGCGCGGCGATGAGGTCGAGGCCGCCTGGGCCTGGACCGACCCGATCATAGAAAGCTGGACATCGCGTGGGTCCAGGCCGCATCCCTATGATCCTGGAACGACCGGACCGGAGGATTCGCTGATGCTGTTGCATCGTGACGGTCGCCGCTGGAGGGAGATCGAAGACTATGGAACTGATTGAATACCCTGACCGGGAAATGATGATGATGCGCGTGGCCGACACGCTCGCCTCGGGCTTGCGCGGATTTCTGCGGCGCGAGGAACGGGCGACTTTCTGCGTGCCGGGGGGAACGACGCCGGGGCCGGTCTTCGACGTGCTGAGCGGGCTGAAACTGGATTGGTCCCGGGTCGATGTCGTGCTGAACGACGAACGCTGGGTCGATGAGAGGTCCGAGCGTTCCAATACACGGCTGCTCAGGGCGCGCCTGCTGCGCGACTATGCGGGGGCCGCCAATTTGCTGCCGCTCTGGGCCGAGGGCGATGCGCCCGAGGACCGGCTGGAGGAGCTTTCCGCCGCGATCGAGCCGCATCTGCCGATTTCGGTCCTTTTGCTGGGGATGGGCGACGATATGCACACGGCATCGCTCTTTCCGGGCGCCGACCGGCTGAGTGACGCGCTGGCGGACGATGCGCCCGTCCTGATGGCGATGCGGGCGCCCGGTGCGCAGGAGCCGCGGATCACGCTGACCGCGCGGGTTCTGAAAGCCGCGCTCAGCACGCATCTGTTGATCGTGGGCGATGCCAAGCGCGAGGCCTTGGAACGTGCGCGCAAACTGCCGGTCGAGGACGCGCCGATCCGCGCGCTTCTGGCCGAGGCCACGGTGCATTGGGCGGCATGAGCATGGATATCTGGGCCGAGTTGCAGGAGCTGGCGCGCGAAGCAGGCGATCGTTCCATCGCGGGGCTGTTTTCCGACGCGAACCGCGCGGAGGCTTTTTCCGCCAGGGCCTGTGGTCTGCTGTTCGACTATTCCAAGACGACAGTGGATGCCCATGCGCTGGACCGTCTGCTGGCGCTGGCGCAAGAGAGAGACGTGCCCGCCCGGCGCGACGCGATGTTCGCGGGCGCACGCATCAACGAGACCGAAAACCGCGCCGTATTGCACACCGCGCTGCGCAATCTGGCAGGCACGCCGGTGATGGTGGACGGCGCCGATGTCATGCCGGAGGTGTTGCGCACGCTGGAGCGGATGGAAGCCTTCGCCCACAAGCTGCGGCATGGCGGCATCGCCGGGTTGGGCGGCAGTTTCACTGATATCGTGAATATCGGGATCGGCGGGTCCGACCTGGGCCCCGCGATGGTCACGCGCGCGCTGTCGCCCTGGCACGACGGGCCGCGGCTGCATTTCGTCTCGAACGTCGACGGCGCCCATATTTCCGACACGCTGGCGGGGCTGGACCCGACCCGCACGATGGTGATCGTGGCCTCCAAGACCTTCACCACCATCGAGACGATGACCAACGCGCACACCGCCCGCGCATGGATGGCGCGGGAGGTCGAAAACCC
>NZ_JBRBUA010000002.1:0-3684 GCF_052826345.1 Brevirhabdus sp.
CTGGCAGCCGCCCGACTGGCTGTTCGGCCCGGCATGGACGGTGATCCTCGGGCTTGCCGCATGGGCGTTCGTGCTATGCTGGGATGCGGCGGCGGACAGCGGCGATACGGGCTGGCTGATCGCGCTCTATCTGGTGAACGGCGTGTGCCATTTCCTGTGGTCCCCGCTGTTCTTCAACATCAGAAGACCCGACTGGGCGCTGATAGAGGTGCCCTTTCTGTGGCTGTCGGTGCTGTCGCTGTGCATCGTGCTGCGCGAATGGTCGGTCTTCGCAAGCTGGCTGATCGTGCCCTATCTCGCATGGGTCAGCTTCGCGGCCATACTGAACTGGAAGATCGTCGCGCTGAACGGCCCCTTCACGGGCCGCCGCGCGACCTGAGCCGGGGGGGTACCGCGCAACCACCGCTGACGAACGATTGTGAACGCCGGCGCACCAGATATGATGACCATCATGGACCAAAGCGTTATTGCAGAGCTGGCAGCGGTGGCCTCAGTGCTTGCAGCCACTTTCTTCTTCCCGAAGTGGTTTTCGTTTCGACAACGGGCGATAGCTGGCGCGATCCTGTTTCCTCTTGGGTCGCTAGGCATTTTCATAGGTCTGGCACTGGGCGATCAGCCCATCATGCGGTCTGAAACTTTCGCCAGCTTCTGGGTCGGTGCCTGCGGTTTTGCCCTGATCCTATCCATCACGCTCCTGGTCCCGGTTCTATTCGAGTGGCGCAGGAAAACCCGGCATCCCCGAGCCAGGAAGGAAAAATGGCCGGCTGGTCACTGGAAAGGCTAGCCTCGGCGTTCCGACACCGCCGCCCCACATCTTCCCCGCATCCCCCGCCCCACATCTTCCCCGCATCCCCACTGTCCTACACACCCCCGATCCGCTATCGCCGAACCGCCGCCACCCTCTGGCACCGGCTCTTTGAAACCGTCCGATCTCTCCGCACCCCGCGCGTGTAAACTTTGGGCCGGAACGCCAGCATCTCCGCGGCCTTGCGCAAGGTGACAGCCCTTGTAGGATGTGTCACCTTTGTCACTTTTCAAACGCCTGAAAGGCCGCGCCTAAAGCGTGACGCCGCGCTTCCAGATCGAGATGACGCGCTGGCCGCTGCGCTCGCTGGCGGTCTGGCGGCCACTCGCGATGGCCAGCAATTCCTGCGCGAAATCGGCGTCCACCTCCCCGGCGGGTTCGCTCAACATGCGGCCCGCGTCGAAGTCGATCCAGCCCGCTTTGCTGGCCGCCAGCTTCGAATTGGACGCGATCTTCACCGTGGGCACCGGAAAGCCCAAAGGCGTGCCGCGGCCCGTGGTGAACAGGATCATGGTCGCCCCCGCCGCCGCCAGCGCGGTCGAGGACACGGCATCGTTGCCCGGCGCTTCCAGCAAGGTCATGCCCGCCATGTCCGCCGTGCCGCCATAATCGATCACGTCGACCAGCGGCGCCTTGCCGCCCTTCTGCACCGCGCCCAGCGATTTCTCCTCCAGCGTGGTGATCCCGCCCTCGATATTGCCGGGAGAGGGATTTTCCGAAACCGGCTGCCCCTGCTCAAGGAAATAGCGTTTGAACCGGTTGAGCAGCCCCGTCGCCTTGTCGTGAACCTCGCCCGAGACGCTGCGCGCGAACAGCGATCCTTCCGCGCCGAATATCTCGGGGATTTCGGTCAACACCAGCCGCCCGCCGCTGGCCGCAACCCGGTCGCTGAACCGGCCAAGCAGCGGATTGGCCGTCACGCCCGAAAGCGCGTCCGACCCCCCGCATTTCAGCCCGACCGCCAATGCCGAGGCAGGCGCTTTCACCCGCGTCTCGCCGGACAATTCCCCGACCAGCGCGTCGATCAGCGCATTGGCGCGGTCATATTCGTCGCCCGGATCCTGCGCACGCATCACCCGCAGCTTGGACCGGCTGCGTTCGGGCACACGCTCGATCAGCGCGTCCAGCTGGTTGCTCTCGCACCCAAGGCCGATCAGCACCACCCCGCCCGCATTGGGATTGTCGCACAGCGCCGCCAGAACATCGCGCGTCCCCGACAGATCGTCGCCCAGCTGCGAACAGCCATGCGGATGGCCAAAGCCGACGATCCCGTCGATCTTGCCCGCCGCGATCGCATCGCCGTGGCGCATCTCCGCCTCGCGCGCCAGCATCTCGCACATCGGCGCGACGCAGCCGACCGTCGGGATCAGCCAGATCTCGTTTCGCGTGGCATAGCGGCCATCCTCGCGCCGGTATCCAAGCCAGCTGCCCAGCGGCTCGGCCCCGGTGTCATTTTCAGGCCCCGCGAAATCGCCATAGGCCACCTCGCCCGACAGCGCGGTCTTCAGATTATGCGAATGCACATGATCGCCGGCCGAAATCGGCGCACTGGCCAGCCCGATCTGCTCGCCATAGCGGATCACCGGATCGCCCAGCGCATGATCCCGCAGCGCAATCTTGTGACCCGAACAAATTGCGGTATTCGCCGTGATCGCGGCGCCGTTTGCCTCGACCGCCTCGCCCGCCGCGATATCGCGCAAGGCCACCAGCACGGTATCATCGGCATGGCAGCGCATGGCTGTCGGCATGCGGGTCTGTTCGATCGTGCCTGTTGTTGTCATATCGTTCTTTCGACACCGGTATCTATCGGATTGACCGGTTGATTCTGGTCGGCACCCATTGCATGAGCGCCTTTGACACCGGTTACCAGAACGCAGCGGTCACAGCAATCGGCCGAGTTACAGGAGAGTGAAATGACCCGCCCCCTCAACCTCCATCCCGACCGCCTGCTACCCAGCGACCCCGCCGTCCGCGCCGTCGCCCGCGAACTCTACGCCAGCGTCAAGGATCTGCCGATTGTCAGCCCGCACGGTCACACCGATCCCAGCTGGTTCGCCAGTAACGAAAGCTTCGGCAATGCGACCGAACTGCTGCTGGTGCCCGACCATTACATCTTCCGCATGCTGTATTCGCAGGGCGTGCGGCTCGAAGACCTCGGCATCGCGGGGCACAAGGCGGACCCGCGCAAGGCATGGCGTATTCTGGCCGAGAATTATTACCTGTTCCGCGGCACGCCCTCGCGCATGTGGCTCGACTGGGTGTTTACCGAGGCTTTCGGAATGGAAGTCCAGTTGTCGGGGGAAACGGCGGACCTGTATTACGATACGATCACCGAAAAGCTGGCGACCGAAGATTTCCGGCCACGCGCCCTGTTCGACCGCTATGGCATCGAGGTGATCGCCACCACCGAAGGTCCGCTGGATACGCTGGAACACCATGCGGCGATCAGGGACAGCGACTGGAATGGCCGGGTGGTCACCGCCTATCGCCCCGATCCCGTGGTGGACCCGGAGTTCGAGGGTTTCAGCGCCAATCTCGACCGCTTTTCCGAACTGACCGGAGAGAATTGCCGGACGTGGCAGGGCTACCTCAACGCCCATCGCCAGCGCCGTGAATTCTTCAAGACGATGGGCGCGACCAGCAGCGATCATGGCCATCCGACCGCCGCCACCGCGAACCTGTCGGCTGCCGAGGCCGCGCTGCTGTTCGATCGTGTCAAGGACGGCAAGGCCAGCAAGGACGACGCCGAACTGTTCCGCGCGCAAATGCTGACCGAAATGGCGGCGATGAGCATCGATGACGGGCTGGTCATGCAGATCCACCCCGGCAGCTTCCGCAATCACAACGCCGCGCTGTTCGAACGATTCGGGCGCGACAAG
>NZ_JBRBUA010000003.1:0-9284 GCF_052826345.1 Brevirhabdus sp.
CAATGAAGTTGTCGGCAAGGTATCGCTGGGCAAGCAGCCGGGCTTCCTCGCCGCAGGCGAAGGCGGGGTGTGGGTGCAGGAACAGGGCGACGGCACCGTCGCAAGGGTCGATCCCGAAACGATGGAGCTGGTCGGCCGGATAAAGGTCGGCGAGAACCTGATCTATGGCGATATCGACGTCGGCGGCGGCGCGGTCTGGCTGCGTACCACCGACGACCAGACTTTCGCCAAGATCGATCCCGCGACCATGCAGGTCGTCACGCGCGCAGGCGCGGCGGCTGGCAGCGGCGCGCTGCGCTATACCGATGCGGGCATCTGGACGTCGGCGCATGACAACCAAACCCTGTCATGGTGGTCCGAACCTGCCGCTGCCGCGGAGGAGTGACCGCACCCCTCAGACCGAAGACAGGAAACACCCGGGCCAATGTCCGGGTGTTTTCGTTTGAGGGTCCGGCGGCTGGGGAGGGGGAAGGATATAATCTTCCCGCGATTCGCCCCGCTAGGCGGGTAATGTTGCAGCATTGCTACTATCGATGCGCCCGAAATGCCCTGTTGCCCCGGTCCCGTATCACACGCAAAACAGCGAAAATCCTTGCGGTGCAGACATTTGTTGCCGGACAACGCAGTTGCAGCATTGCTGATTTAATACGCTTGACGCTTTTGGTAATATCTATACCTTGTCTCTCGTCGCATTAAAGAACGACGCAAAGCCACTGGGCAGAGGAATTTCGACATTGGGCCGTTCGCGGCCCGATAAGGAGGTTTTCTATGCACCAGCCGCAAGATGGCAGCACGCATCGTTCCTCCGCTTCGCAGGCGGATCCCGCCGCGCAGGCAGCATCGGATGCAGCGCCCGGCGCGAAGGTGCGGACGACGATCGTCAACCTGATCCCGCCCTTCACCCTTGCCGCCGTCGTCGCCTTCTGGGGTTTCGCCCCCGACGCCTGGGTAGAGGCACCCTATACGCTCGTCATCGTCGCCGTCGCGATCATGGCGTGGATCCAGGGCCTCGAATTCCTGTTCGAACGGCACGAAGGCTGGCGCATCAACCGCCGCGAATTCGCGACCGACGTCTTCTACACCGTGCTGATGTACACCGTGGTCGGCTGGACCGCGACCAAGATCGCGGACGAGCCGCTGATGGCGCTGAAGGAACGGCTTGGCATCGCCACGCCGTGGCTGATGGAACTGCCCTTCGTGGTGCAGGCGCTGATGGTGATCATGCTGGTCGAATTCGGCCAGTATTGGATGCATCGCCTGATGCACAACGTGTATCCGCTGTGGCTGACCCACGCGCCGCACCACCACGTAACACAGCTCAACGCGCTGAAAGGCGCGGTCGGCAACCCGATCGAGCTGGTGCTGATCAGCCTCAGCGTCGTCGCGCTGTTCGATTTCAGCCTGGCCGCGATCTTCTGCGCGATCAACATGGGCGGCGTCATCTCGGGCTTTGCCCATGCCAATGTCCGGTCGAACCCGCCGCTGTTCTACTCATTCCTGTTCACCACGATCCGGCATCACAGCCTGCATCACACGGCGCTCAGCTATGAGGATACGCGCTGCAACTATGGCAATTCGATCATCGTTTTCGACCGCATCTTCGGCACCTATCGCGACGGCGAATCTGCCATCGTCGGGCAGGACGACCGCAGGCGTCTGTCGATCTACGAACAATTCATGTTTCCCTTCCAGCCCGTGATCGACCGTTTCAAGGCCGGCCGCGACGAAGGCGGGAAGGACAAGTCAACACCCTCGGCGGGTTGAACCCCGCCGGGCCGCAGGAAGAGTACCGGATCGCACAGCCCGGCCAATGGACAGGCGGGCAGCACGGCGGGCACGGGCACAAGCCGCAAAAGCGGCAGCACGGGCGAACGCAAGGTCCTGAAATCGAAGGAATACCAGCTTTGACCCCGCGTCAGGGCGCGGGGAAGTTTTAACCCAATGAGGGGGTAACAGATGAATTATTGCGCGAAACTACGCTTGGGTCTTCTTTCTGCGACAATGCTGACGGGCGGTGCCTTCGCAACCCAGGCGGCCGCGCAGGACGCCATGGATGCGCCGACCGAAACCGCGATGATCGAGGACGAGAACGCGATCATCGTCACCGGCACCCGCCGCAGCACGACCATCCAGGACACGCCCATCAACATCTCGGCCATCGGCGCGGAGGAAATCGCGGCGCAGCGCATGCAGGACGTGCGCGACATCGCCGACTTCACGCCGGGCATGACCGTGCTCGACACCGGTCCGGGATCGACCGGCGACATCGTGCTGCGCGGTCTCAGCGCCAGCGACACCGACGATTTCGGGTCGAACTACAACAGCTCGCTCGGCGTCTACATGGGCGAGGTCCCGCTCTACTTCGACTTCAAGCTGCTCGATCTCGAGCGTGTGGAGACGCTGCTCGGACCGCAGGGCACGCTCTATGGCCTCGGCACGCTGTCGGGTGCGATCCGCTATATCCCCAACCGCCCCAACACCGACGTGATCGAGGGCGAGGTCCACGGCCGCGGCTATGCCATGTCGCACAGCGACGATTTCGGTTATCAGGGCGACTTCACCCTCAACATTCCGATCGTGCGCGACCACATCGCCTTCCGCACGGCGACCGGCTATTATTCCGAAGCCGGCTTCATCGATTATCCGCTCATCGTGCAGGAACCGGGCATCTCGCTGCCGCAGCCCAGCGGCCCCGATGTCGTCAACCGCGAGGATTATGGCGCCAATCTGCGTCGGGCAAAGGATCTCAACTATGAGAAGACCTTCACCAGCCGCAACCAGCTTCTGCTTCAGACCAGCGAGGATCTGAAACTCTTCCTGACCTATGCCTATCAGGAGACGAAGACGGGCGGCGCGCAGGCCAACAGCAATGGCGTGCTGGGCACCGGCCTCTACGAAAACGCCAGCCGCTTCGAAGAGCCGACCACCCGCGAAGCCCATCTGGCGGCCGCGGAAGTCAACGCCAATATCGCCGATATCTTCGACGTTGTCGCGACCGGCGCCTATACCGAGGTCAACACCGAAGCCATCGGCGACGTGACCGACCTGCTGCTCGACCTCGACTATGGCTACGAACTCTATCCCGCTTTCTCGGCCTGGAACGAGTCCGATACCAAGCGCGAGCAGGTCAATGCCGAGATCCGTTTCGTGTCCACCCACGGCGGACCGCTGAGCTGGGTGCTGGGCGGCTTCTACAACGAGAACAAGTACCAGAGCGACTATGCCGAGCGCACGCCCAACCATCCGTGGGGCGATCCGGAAACCAATCCGGAATATCTGGAATATGTCAGCTACATCACCTCGAAGGTGACCGAAAAGGCGATCTTCGGCGAAGCCACCATTCGGCCCATCGATATCTTCCAGATCACCGGCGGAGCGCGCTATTTCGACTATACGTCGGAAATCGCGGGTGCGGCGGCACTGCCGCTGCTGGGCGATCCGCTCAGCCCGTATGACCTGCCGGCCAATGGCGGTGAGGGCGGTCAGGACGGTTGGGTTTGGAAGTTCAACAGCTCGATCGACATCACGCCCGACCTTATGCTCTATGGCACCTACTCCAAGGGCTATCGCATCGGCGGCCCGAACCGGGTGGCGCCTTGCGATCCCAGCATTCCGCAGGACCCGTCCCAGTATGACGGTCCGCAGGTTATCTGCGCACTGCCGAACGAGATCCAGTACGGTCCCGACACGACCAAGAATATCGAGATCGGCATCCGCAGCCAGCTGTTCGACCGGATGCTGACGCTGAACTTCAACGTGTTCAAGATCGACTGGGAAGGTCTGCAGGTCGCATCGGCCACCACCTATGGCGTGACCGGCATCACCGTGAACGCGGGCGCGGCGGAATCGAAGGGCTTTGAAGGATCGTTCCAGTTCCGCCCGATCCCCGAGCTGTCGATTCAGGGCACCTATTCCTACACCGATGCCGAGCTGACCGAGGACGTGGACTCGAACGGCGACGGCGTGGTCGACTCGCTGGACGGCCTTATCCCGGTCAACGATCCTCCGGGCGTCTATCCCAGCTCGCCGATCAAGCTGATCGCGCGTGACGGGGACCGGCTGCCGGGTTCGCCCCGGAACTCGGGCACGCTTGGGGCGACCTATATCATGCCGATGGGCGAGGGCGATATCCGGGCGAACTGGACCGCGGTCTATCGCGGCAATGTCGTCACCCGCCTCGGTTGGGACCGCGCCTATGGCGACAAGCTGCACAGCTTCGTCACCCACCGCGCCACGATCGGCTATGAAACCGACGTGTTCAGCGTGAACCTGTTCGCGGACAATATCTTCGACAATTACGCCGTGGTGTCGGTCGCCAACGACCGTTCGCGCATCGGCCTGAACGACGGCGTGCAATTACGCTATTACCGCAATGTCGTGCTCAACCCGCGCACCGTGGGTGTCGAGGGCCGTTTCCGCTTCTGATCTGAATGTCGTGGAGGAAGAGGCCGCCTGCCCCAAGGGGTGGGCGGCTTCTTCTTATGCGGAAACGTCGAAGCCCTGCTGCGCCAGCCATGCCCGTACCGGTTCCAGCCCCTCGGCATGGGTGCGCCATTTGCCCACCCCGTCGGCATTGATCGGACGGCGCACTTGCGCCGCACTGGGCGTGGCGACGGCGGCGGTGTTTTCGTGGAACGACAGGCAGGCGGCGTCCCACGTCAGCCCGCAATGATCCAGCAGGCGGCGCGTCTGCCCTTCCTGATCGGCCACCAGCCCTTCGTATGACAGGGACAGCACGCGGCCCGGAAACAGCCGGTCCCACAAGGCCATCAGCCGGTCGAACCGCGCATAGTAACGGGCAGTGTCCATCAGATCGTAGGAATAGGCGTAATAGGCCGACTCGCTGGCGAACAGATTCTTGAAGTTGCTCCACACCGTATCCATCGGATTGCGGCGCAGGCACACGATCCGCGCATGGGGCAGGGCGCGCGCGATGTGGCCGACATAAAGGAAATTGGCCGGCAGCTTGTCGGTAAAGCGCGGCGTTTCGCCCGCGTGATGATGACCCGCCTGCGCCAGATAGGCGCTGCCGATGGCGGCGGGATCGGCCTGCATGCTCTGCCGCACGGTTTCGGGATCGACGATGGTGCGCGACCGCGTGCCCGACAGGCGCTTGACCGCCAGAGGCATCGCCTGAAGCTCGCCCGCCGATGTCACATCGGGATGCGACGACAAGATGCGGTCGACCAGGGTGGTGCCAGTACGCGGCATGCCGACGACGAAGATGGGTGAGGGGTCGGGGTTGCCATCGCCAGCGGGCACCGCGCCCGAAAACGCGGCCTCGATCGCATCGAAAATGGCCGCGTCCTGCGCGAAATCATAGCGCAGCTCGCGCTTCTGCCCGGCATTGGCGGCGGCAAGATGCGCGAACGCCTCGGCGTCGCCGACATCCTCCATCTCCTTGGCCAGCGCATAGCGGATGCGCAATGCGTCGCCGGGCGTCGCGGCCTTGGCCAGCGCAGCCTTCAGCCGGGGGATATGGTTGGAATCCGCACTCTGGCGCGACAATATGGCCAGCGCGTAATGCGCGCGGGCATTGCCCGGATCGGCGGCGATGATCGCCTCGTAATGACGGCGCGCATCCTCGTTCCGCCCGGTAAACCCGCTCGCGGCCGCCAAATTGTAGCGATAGTCGATATTGTCCGGCTCCGCCTCGACCGCGGCGGTGAAGGGCGCGACCGATGCCTCGTGCTCACCCAGGCGGGCCAGCACGCAGCCGATGGTGTCGAGGCTGCGGGCATCCTGCGATTCCAGCGCCAATGCGCGCCGCGCCGCCTCTGCCGCTTCGCCGTCGCGGCGCAGCAGGATCAGCAGTCGGGCAAGCTGAGCAAGATGTTCCGCCTGCGGCCCGCGCTGGACCGCCGCCTGAATCAGCGGCACGGCCTTGGCGACCTGACCCGCTTCGGCGGCGATCATGCCCAGCAGGAAATAGCCCTCGGGCCGATCCGGTTCCGCATCGACCAGCGCTTTCGCGGCCGTGGCGGCAGCCTGCAAGTCGCCGCGCTTCAGCGCCGCGCGTGCCTGCGTTTCGGATGGGTGGATCTGGGGTGTCGCGGCCCGGTTAGCGTCTAGGCCAGCATTCGGGCCAGAATTCGGGGCGGAATTGGGCCGGGAATTCGGGCGTTTGTCGGGCGCGGGATCCATGCCCGTCACCCTATGCAGCAATGTGCCGTCAGGCAAATGCCGCGTCGGGAAATCCGGCGTCCCGGCCCCTGTCGAAAGGGGCCGGGATCAGCCGTATTGCATCAGCGAGCCGACGCCACCCGAACGGGCGTGTCGCTGCGCGCCATGCGCTGTTCGATCTGAAGGCGGATATCCTCCTTCACGGCAGCCTGGCACTGGCGCGCTTCGGCGGCCACGGCGAGGTGCACCTTCGCCAGACCGTTACCGCAGACGGCGCGGGCGGCATCGTCCATGCGAATGGCAAGACGCTGCTGTCCTTCCACGGTCGACAGGTCGAGCCCGTCGAGGCGCAGGGTCGCGGTTTCATCTACGAAAGGATCGCCGGTTGCGGCGGCAGCGGACGTCGCCATGCCGAGCGCGGCTAGTGCCAAAAGGGCCTTCTTCATCATCGTCTCCTGCGAACTGGTTTCAATACCGCTCTCGGGCGGTTCTCATCCGCAATAGACGATCGCGCGGAATCTGGCAAGAATCCACGGAAAAACGTCGGTTTCAGCAGCGACCACCCCTCTTCAGGGACGGAAGCCTATGTTCAATTCAGGCGCAAACCACGCTAATCAAAGCGCATTTCGCGTCACCACTGCGCGCGCACCTCCAGCGAGCCGAGATTGCTTGAATCGCCCAGAACACCGATGGGAAGCGCGACTCGCTCAACCGATTCGGCCTGTTCCTGCGTTTCGTGCAGCGATACTTCGATGCTCCGCGCGCTGGGTGCGGTCCATTCGCGCAGGGTTTCCAGCGGCAAGCTCGCCTTCCAACCCTTGTCACCCTGCACCGGCACCAGCCGTCCGTTGATGCGCACCTGCGCCGACGGATTGGCGCGATATCCGGATACCTGCAGACAGCTGTCCCCGCCGCAGCGTACCAGACGCGTGCTCGTCTCGTCCGAAGCCTGCGCTGGCGCTGCGAGACCCGCCATCGCAAGCGCAGCCAGCGCCACGGCGCGAAACGGAATGCGGACAAGCGGGGCGGCAGGACGGAAAACTATCATGGGCAGATCATATTGCGGGTGCGAAAGGCAACAAGTGTCCATTCTGACACCCCCCCGCCCGGCGCGGACTCCGGTCCGGACCCGTCCGCTAGAACGCCATGAACAGGTTCACGTTGGCGACATGGTCCGAACGGTCCTCGCCATCGCGGAAGACATGCTGGTTGAGATAGCCCGGCACCACGTCGATCCCCTGCGCCACCGGAAAAGACAGCCCGGCGAAATTGCGCCACACCGACAGGCCGCCGCGCTGCACGCTGGTCTCGTTAAGGTCGACGAAGGGCTCGGTATAGGCAACGATCCGGTTGCGCGGCGTCACCGGTACGCGAAGCTGCAGCATGTTCCGCACCCGCCAGCCGGTCCCGCCGCGCTCCTCGAAGAACCGCTGCTCAAGCCGGGTGCGCGAATCCAGCGTGATGCCGTCGCTCTCGATCAGCCGGACGTTCAGCTCCTGGTAGAGCCGGTGCTCGTTCAGCTCGACCGGCCCGACCGGATCGGTCAGCACATAGGCATAACCCACGCCCGCATTGACCTTGTCGTCGAAACGGTAGGCAACCAGCGAACGCAGCAGCAACTGGCCCAGTCGGTCGGCATCATTGGTGAAACGCTCCTGCGCTTCCACCCGGACATAGATGTCCTCCGCCGCATCGATGGTCGCGAACTGGCCCAGCCAGATGTTGAAGTCGTCCTCCGTCGCACTGGCCGGGGCGGCGAAGCCCAAGGCGGCGGAAAATACGGCGGACAGGGCGGCAAGACCGCGGGCGAATTCGTGCTTGAACATCATTGGCAACCTGAAAGAGGCGGGGGAAGGGCCCTATAGGCAGGGGTCCTGCACCCCGCAATCCCGCCGCCTCCGCATTGCCCATTGGGTCAGATCACCCCCCATCCGCGCAGAGCGCTATAGGCGCTGGTGGCGACCAGCACGATGCTGACGGCGAACAGCAGGACGCGCGGCGGCACGCGCTTGACCAGAACCGCTCCGAAAGGCGCGGCAATGACGCCGCCGATGATCATGCCGACCGCCGCCACCCCGAACGCCGTCAGCCCCAGCGTGGCGATAAAGGACACCGAGATCGCGACCGCCAGCAGGGACTCGGCCGTGTTGACCGTCCCGACCACCTTGACCGGATCGCCGCCCTGCACCAGCAGGTTCGACGTCACCACCGGCCCCCATCCGCCGCCGCCCGCGGCATCGAGGAAGCCGCCGACCATCGCCAGCGGACGCGTCATGCGCGGATCCTCGAACCGGGGTTTCGCCATGCGCACCGCTTTCACGAACAGATAGACGCCCACGCCCGCCAGATAGGCCATGACGAAGGGCTTTGCCGCCGAAGCGTCGATGCTGGTCAAAAGATAGGCGCCGCCGATCCCGCCCAGCACGCCGAACGGCACCAGCCTGCGGAACAGCCCCCAGTCGACATTGCGCTGCCAGATATGGCTCACGCCCGACGCGCCGGTGGTGAACATCTCGACCAAATGGGTGGTGGCAGAGGCCGCGGCAGGCGGCATGCCCATCAGGCTGACCAGCATGGTCTGCGACAGCACGCCGAACGCCATGCCCAGCGCGCCATCGATGATCTGCGCGCCGAACCCGACAAGGATGAAGGGCCAGATATCGGCGAAAGTGAGGGAGATGTCGAACATGAGGAGGTCCTCTCCGTTACGGAAGATCAGAAGACGTGCTGGACGGTCAGGCCATAGGTGCGCGGATCGCCCGGCGTGCCGACGATCAGCCCGGTGTTGCCGCCGGGGACCTGCAATTGTTCGAAGTAGTCCTTGTCGAAGACATTGCGGACCCAGCCGAAGACTTGCAGCCCATTGTCGGCCCGGAACCCAGCGCGCAGATTGATCAGCGCATAGCCATCGACCCATGTGTATTCGGACGGCGTCGGATTGCTGGAAAAGCGCGAGCGGTAATTGCCGTCGACCCCCAGATAGACCGCCCCGTCCAGACCCAGCAGCACCGCCGGCACATTGCCCTCCGCCCCGTATGACAGCGCCCATTTCGACACGCCGGGCAGGCGCTGGCCCGATATGTCGCAATTGGCGGGGCTGATTCCGCCCGGCGTGCGCGGCGCGCTGGGGGCCTGCCCTTCCGCCGCGGTCGTGCCGCCCG
>NZ_JBRBUA010000004.1:0-29226 GCF_052826345.1 Brevirhabdus sp.
GCCCGATGGCGGCGCGGCACGCCCTTGGGCTTGGCGGTCGTCCCGCTGGTGTAGAGCATGATCGACCAGTCTTCGGCGTCGGCCTGGGGGGAGGCATCCGGCACCGTTTGCGCGACGATCTCATCGAACCGATGCGCACCGGGGGCGTCAGTTTCATAGGCGATCCGGGGCAGATCCGAGACACCGTCGGCCGCAAGGACCGAGCTGGCGCTCGAGGCGTCGAACATGACGGCGCGCGCGGCACTGTTCGCGACGAAAAAAGCGAATTCGTCGGGCGTGGCGCGCCAGTTCACCGGAACGATCGTGATCCCGGCCAGTTGACAGGCCCAATGTGCCGTGGCCGCCGCCCGGTTGTTCTGAAACGCGGTGATGAGCCGGTCACCCTTTGCGACACCGATTTCAGCCAAGGCCTGCGTCAGCGCCGAGATCTGGCCGAACCAGTCGGCATAGCTCAGGCGAATGTCCCCGTCCACGAGGGCGAGGGCATCCGGTGCGCGGGACACGCTCGCGATGAGAGAGCGTCCGAGATCAAGCATTTTCCGTTTCCTTCCTGAACGTATCCGCGGCCTCGAGAGCCGCTTGAACGATGGCATGATAGCCGGTGCAGCGGCACAGGTGCCCCGACAGGACGTCCCGGATGCGGGTTTCGTCGGCCTCCGGCTCATCGCGCAGAAGCGTGTCGAGCGACATCACGATCCCGGCCGTGCAGAATCCGCATTGCAGGGCGTGGTGCTTTCGAAACGCTTCCTGCAGCACGGACAGCCGCCCCGGCGCGGTGGCGACACCTTCGACGGTGTCGATTTGCGCGCCGTCGATCTGGACCGCGAGCGTGAGGCAGCTGCGGGCCATCGCACCGTCGATGCGCACCGTACAGGCCCCGCAGACGCCGTGTTCGCACCCGACATGCGTGCCGGTCGCGCCAAGTTCGGCGCGCAGGGCGTCGCTGAGCAACATGCGCGGCGCGACGCGTATCTGCGCGGGGCGGCCGTTCAGCACAAAGCGCACGAGGTGCTTTTCCTCTGCGATCAACTTGCGCATGTGCGCGCCTCCTTGAGAGCTTGGGTGCCGAGCCGGCGCACGAGGTCGCGCCGATAGCGGGCGGTTGCGTGCAGATCGTCCCGCGCATCGAGCGACCAGGCCAGCGCATTGAGCGCGTCGGCCTCGTCGTCCGCGGACAGCGCGTCCCAATCCTGGACGATCGGTGTGTCGTTGACCCCGCCGATCGCAAGGCGCGTCCGCTTTCCCGTGACTGTCGCGGCGCAGGCGACGATGGCGAAATCGCCCTTGCGACGCCCGACCTCGACGAATCCGGTGCCGGTGCCCGCGGGAAGGAACGGGAAATCGACCGCTTCGATCAGCTCGTCGTCGGCCTTTTCCGTCAGCATCATCCCCAGAAAGAATTCCCGCGCCGCGACGCGCCGCATCTTGCGGCCTCGGCGCAGGATCACCGTGCCGTCGAGGGCGCAGAGCGCGAGCGGGATTTCCGCAGACGGATCGGCATGGGCGGCCGAACCGCAGATCGTGCCGCGCGCGCGTGTCTGGGGGTGCCCGACCCAAGGCAGCAGTTTGGCCAGAAGCGGGTTGAGCGACGCGAGATCCGGGCGGGCCAGCAGCGCGGCCTGGCGCACGCCGGCACCGATGCGCAGTGCGCCGTCGCGCGTCTCGACAGTCCGTGCCTGCGGGGCAGCCATGACGTCGACCAGCACGCGGGGCCGCGCAAGCCGCATGTTCAGCATCGCCATGAGAGACTGCCCCCCCGCGATGACGCGCGCGCCGTCGCCCGTCTCGGCAATGACGCTTGCCGCCTCGTCGAGGCTGTCGCACCGGATGTAATCGAAGGGTGCGGGCTTCATGACGCGCCTCCGAACAGGGCGCGCAGGCGGGCGAGACGCCCCTGACGCGGCGCCGTATCGCCCGCCTTCCGGCCAAGCGCGGCAAAGAACTGGCCGATCACGATCTTCGCCGCCCCGTCGAGCAGCCGCCCGCCGACCGCAGCGACCTTGCCGCCGACCGACGCCTCATAGGCATAGCCGATGATCGTGCCGCCCGTCGCGTCGGGTCTGAGCGTGACTGTGCCGGATCCCGCCCCGGTGCCGAGCGCCCCGGATGCCTTGCCGTTGAGGACCGCCGAACGGGGTTCGTCGAGGTTCGAGAGCGCGACATCCACCCGGTAGCGGCCCTTTACCGGACCGACGCCAAGCGTGACATCGGCAAGGAAGCGCGTCGGCGACAGGCGTTTTACGCCATGCGCGCCCGGGATGATCGCGGCGAGCTGTTCGGCATCCATCAGTAGATCCCAGATCTCCTGCGGTGACGCGCCCACCCGTGCCTCGCCCTTGCCTGACAAGCCCTTGCCGCCCGTCTCCCGGGGCTTTTCCAGGCCTTCGGGGGCCTCGGGCTCGTCCGGCATGAACGCTGCGATACGCGCGGGGCTGAGCGGCAGGGTCAGATCGACCTCTCCGCGGCTCGGGCGCAGCGCATCGGCGATGCCGTTTGCCACGCATACGGGCGTCGACATGCAGTTGCCTTCTCCCACGCCCTTTGCCCCCAGCGGCGTCAGCGGGGACGGGGTGCAGATATGATGGATTTCGAGGGCCGGGATCTCGTGTACCGTGGGCACCGGATAATCCGCGAAGGTGCCCGCCAGAAACGCGCCGTCTTCGTCATAGGCATATTCCTCATAGAGCGCCGCGCCGATGGCGTGGGCGAACGCGCCGCGGATTTGGCCTTCGACCATGGCTTCGTGCAGGATCGTGCCGCAATCATGCATCGTCAGATAGCGGTCGACGCGCGCCGCGTAGGTGTCCGGGTCGATCTCCACCCCGCAAAAGTCAAAGATGAACCCGTGACAGAGCGAGGAATTGATCTCGTCCGCGTCATTGGGGGCGGCCAGTTCCGGCGCGGTCCAGATCGCGGTTTCGCGGATCGGCGAACCGTCGAGCTCAGGCAGGGTGGCCGGTGCCCAATGTGCGGCAGAGGCGACGCGCGCAAAGGGCAGAGCGGCGTCCGGGTTGCCGGTGACAAAGATCTTGCCGTCTTCGAAGCTCAGCTCGTCGGGCTTTGCGTTCAGCTGCGCCGCGGCGATCCGCGCGATCCGGTCGCGCAGCCGGTCGGCGGCCACGCAGACCGCGCCCGCCGAGGCCCCGGCGAAACGGCTGGCGTAATTGCCCGCCGCGATCGACCATGCGTCCTTGGAGGTGTCCATCGCGGCAATGACCGTGACGCTGGTGGCGGGCAGCCCGAAGCGTTCGGCCACGATGCCCGCGGCGACCGTCCTGTGCCCCTGCCCCTGCGGGACGGAGTCGAGCTGGACCGTGATCGTGCCCACCGGGTCGATATGCACGGTCGCACTCGATTGCGCGCCGTTCTTCGGGCCGGATTTCGCACGTTCTTCGGGCGTCAGTACCGTCGACAGATACCCCATGTTCGAAACCGACGGCTCGACGGCGACCGTCAGGCCGATCCCATACATCTTGCCCGCCGCTCGCATCTTGTCGCGATGGGCGACGAGGTCGCGATAACGCCCGTCGCGCAGCGCGGTCTCGAACGCCTGCACGTAATCGCCGGAATCGTAGGTCGCACCGCTCGCGGTCTTGTAGGGGAAGGCCTCGGTGGGGATCAGGTTGACGCGGATCACGTCGATGGGATCGAGCCCCAGCTCACTTGCGATACGCTGCATCAGGCGTTCGAGCGCAAAGTAGATCTGCGGCCCGCCGAAGCCCCGGTTAAGGCCGGTCGGCGTCTTGTTCGTCATCACGATACGGTTGCGCACGGCGAGGTTCGCGACATCGTAGGCCCCGCACAGGTTGCCGTGCATCCGGTAGAGCGTCGCCGGTTCCGGCGCGCGCAGATAGGCGCCCACGTCCTCGATCTGATCGTAGTCGAGCGCGGTGATCCGCCCGTCGTTCTGCACGGCCGCGCGCAAGGTGATCGCGCGATTCGTACTTGAAACCGAGGCGGTGAGATGTTCGAGCCGGTCCTCGACCCATTTCACGGGCCGATCCGCGATGCGGGCGCAGGCCCCCAGAAGGGCGATATAGGGAAAGACGCCCTGTTTGACGCCAAAGCTGCCGCCGGAGTCCTCGGGCGTCCTGAGGCGAAGGCGGTTGCCGGGCACCTTCAGCGCGCGCGCGATGACCGGGTGGATCGAAAAGGGCCCCTGGAAATTCGCCGTGACGTCGAAGCATTGTCCATGCGGGTCCCACTGCGCGAGCACGCCATAGGTCTCTATCGGGGTGCAGGAATTGCGCGGGTAGCGCACCGACATGGCGATCGTTTTATCCGCCGCCGCGAAGGCTGCCTCGGGATCGCCGTAGCTGAATTGCCGGTCGGAGCCGAGATTGCCGCCCATCTTGTCATGCAGAACCGGCGCGTCCGCGGCGAGCGCCTGTACCGGGTCGAGCACGACGGGGAGCATGTCGTAGTCCACCTCGATCAGATCGAGCGCATCCTCCGCGGTGTAGCGGTCCTCGGCCAGGACGACCGCGACCGGCTCGCCCGAATACCGCACCTTGTCGCGGGCAATCGGCCAGCATTCGATGGGAAGCTTGACGCCGACCATCAGCGGGGCGGCAACGCTGGCGTAATCCTCGCCGGTCAGGACGGTGTGCACCCCCTCAAGACGGCGCGCCGCATCCGCGCGGATCGCGCGCAGATGCGCGTGGGCGTGGGGGCTGCGAAGGATGGCCGCATGAAGCGTGCCCTGCGGCACCGGCAGATCGTCGAAGAACTGCCCGCGCCCGGTCAGGAGCGGCGCGTCTTCCACCCGCTGCAGCGAGTGATGGGGCATGTCCTTCGCCATTCAGCTCCTCCTCCCGGGCCATCACGTCATGGAGAAGGCAGGATAAGCGGAGAAGATGCGGAAACCGATTGTCGGGGGGCGCAGAATTTACCGAGGAGTCTCAAATGCGCAGAAAATCCGAAACCTCTCCGAGACGTGAAATCGAGCGGAAGCTCGACGGGGTCACGCCCGAATGGTCGCGAAAGAAGCGCGTGAAATGCGCCTGCGTCGTGAAGCCGAGCGTATCGGACAGCGCGCCGAAGCTGATGTCGCTGGAAACCGCCGCATTCACGGCCTTTTCGATGCGGATCATGTTGTGAAAGACGCGCGGCGTGACGCCGGTCGAACTTTCGAACACCCGGAAGAAGTTGGCGCGGCTCATGCCGGCGGTGTCGGCGAGATTGTCGATATTGCTCACGCCGCCGGAATCGCGGCGCAGCTTGTCGATCACCTTGGCGACGCGCCAGTCGATGTTGTGATTGCGCGCGGCGTCGCGCAGGTTGTTCCCGACCGAGCGCCACTCCGTGAACCGTTCGATCACCGCGATCATCAATTCGCCGAGCCGGCTTTCATGTTCCGCAACCGCGGTCGGCGTGTGGACCATGCTCGCAGCCAGATCCATGGTCTGGCTGCGTATGGTCGGGGTGATCGCATCGGTCGTCTTCTCGAAGAACCCGGCGCCCGCGCTCGCCGCCCAGTTCGGACGGAACCCGGCCAGCCACGTGGGTTCTATGTATAGGGCGAGGATAATCGTGCGCGGTGCGTTCGGCCGATGCACATAGGCATGGGGCGTCCAGGCATTGATCAGAACGGCGCTCGTATCGGTCAGATGCGCAACCTCGTCGCCCACGAGAAACGAGGTGTCGGCACCATCGACCTTGAGCAGGACATGACAATGCGGATGCGCGTGGCGCACCAGGGAGCGGTCCATGTCGAGCAAGGCGACGCGGCCGAATTCCCCTGTTCTGATGCGCAGAGCATCGGACATATGTGTGGATATCCTTTCTCGATCCGCCTAAATATTCTTCAAATCAAAGCCTGGCAGAGTCAATGCCCCCGTATGGAGGGAGCATACGCCATATTCCGACACGAGGCATCTGCTGCCTTCGCGCAGAGGGCGTTCCCGGACAGGGTCTGCCGATGCGGAAAATTCCCGCCCGATGTTGGTGCATCATTGATCGGGCACAGCCTGGTCCGCCAGCTCGTGCGCGCAATTGTCGGTGCCAGCGTCACGGCGGCCACAAGGGACGCGGCGCGGCTTACGGCAGGGGCAGTTTCAGCTGCACCGCCGTGCCCCGCGCCCTGGGCAGCAGGCGGACCTGACCGTTGTGGCGGCGTAGGATGTCCTTGACGATCGACAGTCCCAGGCCGCTGCCCTCGCCCTCGCGAAGCTGCCCGAACCGCTGAAAGGCCGCATCCGCCCTGTCGGGCGGAATGCCGATGCCGTCATCCTCGACGCTCACAACGGCCGCGCCGTCCTGCTCCGCGGTGCGCACGACGATGGATGCCAGCGACGGCCCGCCGTGTTTCAGCGCATTCTCCAGAAGGTTGGTCAAAGCCTCCCCGATCAGCACCGCATCGCCCTCGACAACCAGCGCGCTCTCGGATGGCGCGAATTCGAACCGGATGTCGCGGGCCAGCACCGCGGGCGCGAATTCGCTGCACACCCGCTCCGCGACCTCGTTCAGCTCGACCGGCTCCAACGCGGGCGCATTCTCGTAGCGGAGCCGTTCCAGCGACAGCAGCTGGTTCGCCAGCCGCGCCGATTTGCGCGCCGCGGCGATCAGCTCCTGCTGGCACGCACGGCGTTGCCGGGGGTCGTGCACATCGGGCAGGATCTCCGCCAGCGACAGCAGGGCGGCGGCGGGGTTGCGCAGCTGATGCGCCGCGTCCGAAATAAAGGCCTGGTGATCCTCGATATTGCGACGCACCTGGCCGAACAACCGGTTCAGCGTCGCCACGATGCCGGACACCTCGGCCGGGACGGCGCGGCGGATATCGCGCAGATCGTCGGGCGAGCGGTGACGGATCGCATCCTGAAGGTCGTGCAGGGGCCGCAGCCCGATCTTGACCCCGAACCAGACGACCAGCGCCAGCGTGACCATCAGACTGACGATCAGCGCCACGGCGCGGCGGGCCAGCGCTGCGGCAAAGGCGTTGCGGTCGCTTTCGCGCTGCCAGACGGTGACCACCGTATCGCCGGTCAGATTGCCGATCGTGGTGCTTTCGGTCATGCGCAGCACGCGCACCGGCTCCCCTCGGTACGTGGCGTTCGCATAGCGCAGCCCTTCGCGCCCCGTTCCGGCACGCCCTGTCCCGGCGCGCCCGCCGCCCGCCTCCGACACCGGCGGATAGGCGTAGCCGGTCACATAAATGCCGCCGGGGCCGGTGACATGATAGAACAGCTCTCCTCCGCCCGCGTCGGAGATGAAATCGCGGGTGGTGGGCGACAGCGCGTCCCCGTTCGAGATCGCCACGTCGCGCGATATTGCCAGCGCCGCCGCCAGAAGGCTGCGGTCGAACAGCTCCTCCGAGGTGTGCTGCGCCACCTGAAACCGCCACGACCCCAACAGGACCGACACCAGCAGCAGCGGCGGCAGGATCAGCAGAAACAGCCGCGTGCGCAGCGACATGTTGTTCATGTCCCGTCGACTAGCAGCAGGTATCCCAGACCGCGTGCCGCCTTGATGGTGATGCCGTAGGGTTCCAACCGCTTGCGCAATCGCGACACATGCGGCTCTATCGCGCTGTCCCCGAGCGCGGCACCGGTGCCGTAGACATGGGTGATGAGCTGGGATTTGGACACGATGCGCCCGCGCCGTTCCAGCAGGCATTCCAGCGTCGCCAGCTCCTTGCGCGGAAAGGCGAGTGGGCGGTCGCCCTCCAGCAGCTGCCTGTCGGCACGGTCGAACACCAAAGGCCCCAGCGTGTCGCGCGCCGAAAAGATCAGGTTCTTTCGTCGCGCCATTGCCCGCAGGCGCGCCTCCAGCTCATCCATCTCGAAAGGCTTGATCAGGTAATCGTCGGCGCCCGCATCCAGACCCGCGACGCGTTCTGCGGTTTCGGCGCGCGCGGTCAGCAGGATCACGGGCGTGCCGTCGCCCCGGCCGCGCAGACGGCGCAGCACCTCCAGCCCGTCGCAGCCCGGCAGGTTGCGGTCGAGCACGATCAGATCGGCGCCCTCGCGGCAGAGAAACGCATCCGCCTCTTCGCCATCATGCAGCAGATCGACGGAATGGGCGCGGTCGCGCAGGCGGTGCGCGATCCCCTGCGCCAGCGATTCGTTGTCTTCGATGACTGCAATGCGCATGGGCTAAAACTTAATCATGTTGTGCAAGTTTCGTGCAAGCTTGGTGCGGCAGGATGCCCGCGTTGGAGGAGGGGCAAGGTCCCTTTAACCGAAATCGGAGATGTCGGCAGGCCCTGCCTGGCCGGTCAAATACGTCTATGGGAGGACATCTATGACTATCAAGTATCTCGCCGCTTCGATCGCATCCGCCGCCTTTCTCGCGGCACCGGCCATGGCGCAGGTCGATCTGTCGGGCAAGACCGTCGAATGGGTGATTCCGTTCTCGGAAACCGGCGGTTCGGCCAAATGGGCCAACTTCTTCGCGCCACTGCTGTCGCAGGAACTGCCCGGCAAGCCGACAGTCGTGGTGAAATTCATGCCCGGCGCGGGCTCGACCAAGGGGGCCAACTGGTTCCAGAACCAGACGGACGGCGATGGCACGCTGCTGTTCGGCACCTCCGGCTCCACCCAGTTTCCCTATCTGCTGGATGACCCGCGCGTGCGCTACGAATACAGCGACTGGAATCCGGTCATGGCATCGGGCACCGGCGGCGTCGCCTATCTGAACCCCGAGGATGGCGCCAAGTTCGACGGCACCGCCAACAACCTCAAGGACATCGACTTCATCTACGGCTCCCAGGGGGCGACGCGGCTCGACCTCGTGCCGCTGCTGGCCTGGCAGATGCTGGGCATGAACGTCGAGCCGGTGTTCGGCATCAAGGGGCGCGGCGACGGCCGCCTGATGTTCGAACGCGGCGAAGCCACGATCGACTACCAAACCTCGTCGAGCTATCTCGGCGCCTCGGCCGATCTCGTCGAACAGGGCCGCGCCGTGCCGATGATGACCTGGGGCGCGCTGAACGAGGACGGCGACATCGTGCGCGATCCGACCTTCCCCGGCATCCCCACCTTCAAGGAGGTCTGCGAAGCCACCGACGGCTGCGAGACGCGCGGTGAGGCATGGGACGCCTGGAAGGCATTTTTCATCGCCGGATTCCCGGTGCAGAAGATCGCCTTTCTGCCCGCGGGCACATCGCAGGAGGTGATCGACACCTACACCGCCGCCTTCGACGCGGTGCGCAATCGCGACGATTTCGCCAAGATCGCCAGCAAGCGCGTCGGCAAATATGACGTCTTCGTCGGCGAGGGCGCGAAAAAGGCCACCAAGGCGGGCACCACCGTGTCGCCGGAGGCGAAGGCCTATGTCACCAACTGGCTGCAAGAGGCCTATGGCGTCTCGCTGAAATAAGCGGGGCCCGTCGGCCCCGGCGACTGCCGGGGCCGCTTCCTTACATTTCACAAAAATCGAGGTCGGGGCGATGGATGTCTTCGCAACCGCCCTGCCCGCCCTTGGCGAGGCATGGGCGCTCATTCTGCAACCCACGGTTCTGGGATATCTTGTCCTGGGCGTTGTCATGGGTCTTGCGGTCGGTGTCTTTCCCGGCCTCGGCGGCATTGCCGGGCTGTCGCTGCTGCTGCCCTTCATGTTCGGCATGGACCCGGTGCTGGGACTGGCGTTGATGATCGGCATGGTGGCGGTCGTGCCGACCTCCGACACGTTCGCCTCGGTGCTGATGGGCATCCCCGGATCATCCGCCAGCCAGGCGACGGTGCTCGACGGCTTCCCGCTCGCCAAGAAGGGTCAGGCCGCGCGGGCGCTGTCGGCCGCCTTCACCTCATCGCTTTTCGGCGGGCTGGTCGGCGCGCTTTTCCTGACGCTGTTCATCGTCGTCGCACGGCCGCTGGTGCTGGCCTTCGGGCTGCCGGAAATGCTGATGATCTCCGTTCTGGGGCTGTCGATGGTCGCGATTCTGGCGGGGCGCGTGGCGCTCAAGGGTCTGGCGGCGGCGGGGCTCGGCATGTTGATCGGCACCATAGGCGAGGCCGACGCGGGCGGCTCCCTGCGCATGGCGAGCTATGACATTCCCTATCTGATCGACGGTCTGAAACTGGTGATCGTGGGCCTCGGCGTCTTTGCGGTGCCCGAAATCGTCTCGCTGCTGCGCCAGGACCGCTCCATTTCCAAGGAGGCCACGCTCGGCGCGGGCTGGGGCGAAGGGGTCCGCGACTGGGTGGCCAACAAATGGCTTTCGGTGCGCTGCTCGCTGATCGGCGTGGTGGTGGGGGTGATCCCCGGTCTCGGCGGCTCGGTCGTGGACTGGATCGCCTATGGCCACACCGTCCAGACCACGAAGGACAAGTCGCAGTTCGGCAAGGGCGAGATCCGCGGCGTGATCGGACCGGAAAGCTCGAACAACGCCAAGGAAGGCGGCGGCCTGGTTCCCACCCTTCTGTTCGGCATTCCCGGCTCGGGCTCGATGGCGATCTTCATCGGCGCGATCGCGCTTCTGGGCGCGGGCGATATCGAGGTCGGCCCGTCGATGCTGCGCGACAACCTCGACATCACCTATTCCATCGTCTGGCTGCTGGCGCTGGCCAATGTCGTGGGCACGCTCTTGTGCATCGCGGCCTCGGGCGGCATCGCGCGACTGACCACCATCCGCTTCACCTATCTGGCGCCGTTTCTGTTCATGCTGATCTCCTTCGCGGCGTTCCAGTCGGGGCAGAACTTCGAGGATATCCTGGCGCTGTTCACCATCGGATTGATCGGCATCTTCCTGCGCCGCTTCGACTGGTCGCGTCCGGCTTTCCTGATCGGCTTCGTGCTGTCCAACCCGATCGAGAAATTCTCGAACCAGGCGTTCCAGATCGCCTCCTTCCGGTTTCGCAAGTCGTTCGACCAAGGCATGGACTACGTCTTTTCGCCCATCGTGATCGTTCTGCTGATCGTCACCGTGGTCTCGGTGGTGCTGGGTCTGCGTCAGGCCAGATCGATCATGGCCGAGGGCGACGTGCGCTCCGGCTCCAAGCGGGCGCCGATGATCTTTCTGCTGTGCATCACGGCCTATGTGGTGGCCGCTCTGGTCAATGCCTCGCTCATCCCGAACTTCAACATGACCGACAAGATCGTGCCGCTCGTGATCGGGGGCATCACGCTGGCCGCGCTGATGATCCTGCTGGTGCAGATGATCCTGCGCCCCGAGACCGATATGGTCTTCGCCGACAAGGAGGTCGCGGGCGAGGACGCGGATGCGCCTTACGGCCTCTGGGGCACGCTGGCGTGGTTTCTCGGGCTGATCGCGGCCACCTATGTCGTGGGGTTCATCCTCGCGCTGCTGGGCTTTCTGGTCATCTTTCTGCGGGTGCGCGCACAGACCTCCTGGCCCAGGACCCTGATCCTGACCGCCGGCGGCATCGCGCTGATGTGCACCATGGGCGGCGCGCTGAACCGCGATTTCCCGCCGGGCCTGTTGCAGGGCGCCATCGATCTGCCCTGGCCGCTGAATTGAGGACCCCCCCGATGACCCAGACAGCCATTCCCTATCTCTTCATGCGCGGCGGCACCTCGCGCGGGCCGTATTTCAAGCGCGCCGATCTGCCGGAGGACCCGGAAACCCTCGCGCAAGTGCTGATCGGCGTGCTGGGCTCGGGTCACCCGCTCAACATCGACGGAATCGGCGGCGGGGCGGCGGTAACCACCAAGGTCGCCATGCTCTCGCCCTCCGACGATGCGTGGGCCGACGTGGATTATTTCTTCGCACAGGTCTCGGTCGAGGATCGGCAGGTCGATTTCAAACCGACCTGCGGCAATATCCTCTCGGGCGTCGGCCCCGCCGCGCTTGAGATGGGGCTGCTCGCGCCCACGGGCGATCTGACCGAGGTGAAGATCCGCGCGGTCAATACCGGCGCGAGGGTTCTCGCCAGGGTCCAGACACCGGGCGGCGTGCTCAGCTACGACGGCGACACGGAAATCGCGGGCGTACCCGGCACCGGCGCCCCGGTGGCGCTGAACTTCATGGGGGTGGTCGGGTCGTCGACCGGGGCTTTCCTGCCCACCGGCAACCTGCGCGACAACTTCGACGGGATCGAGGTCACCTGCATGGACGTGGCCATGCCCATGGTCATCGCCCGCGCGGCCGATTTCGGGCTGAGCGGGCATGAAAGCGCGGCCGAACTGGACGCGAACCGGGGGTTTTTCGCCCGGATGGAGGCACTGCGTCTCAAGGCGGGCGCCGCCATGGGCATGGGCGACGTGTCGACATCCGTTACCCCGAAATTCGGCCTGCTGGCGCCCGCGCGCGCGGGCGGCACCATCGCCTGCCGCTATTTTATGCCGTGGAACGCGCATCCCTCGATGGCGGTGACCGGCGCGCAATGCCTGGCCTCCTGCGCGCTGACGCCGGGCAGCGTCGCCGACGGCCTGCTGGAACGTCCGGCTCAGGGCCCTGCCGACATGGTGCTTGAACATGCGTCGGGCATGATCGAGGTGCTGGTGGATTACGACATGGCCGAAGGGTTCACGCTGAAATCGGCCGGTTTGCTGCGCACGGCGCGCAAACTTGCGGACGGGCGCGTCTTCGTGCCCTCGCGGATCTGGCAGGGTCCCTGAGGTGACCGTCTGGACCGATCGTGCGCCCGATGCGGCCGCCTTGGCCCACCCACTGCGCGATGCCGTCTGTCTGGTCCTGTTCCGCGCACGCACGCAGATCACGCGCGACCTGCTCGACCGGCCGCCGCCGGAACGGGCCGCGCGGGGCTTGACCCGATCTCCATACATACGTATCCAAATGTATGCAATATTGACGGAGGATGATCCGTGCGCGACGACGACGCCCCGCAGGGCAACGCGGCCTACAAACGCCTGATGACCGAGCTGCGCGAGGGCCGCCTGAGCCCCGGCGAGCGGCTGCGCGAGACCGAGCTGGCCGAACGGCTGGGCATGTCGCGCACCCCCGTGCGCGAAGCGATCCGCCAGCTCGAAGCCGACGGAATCGTCAGCCACATCCCGCGCCAGGGCGCGTGCATCCGCTCGCTCGACTATGCGGAAGTGATGGAACTCTATGAGATGCGCGCCGTGCTGGAAGGGACCGCCGCGCGTCTTGCCGCCCGTGTGGCGTCGGACATCGAACTCGAGGAGCTTTGCGACATGAACCGCGGGCTCGCCTCCCTCGGCAACGCGCCGGAGGCCTTCACCCTCAACCGCCAGTTCCATGCCGCGCTGCTGGACGCGGCCAAGAACCGCTTTCTGACCCGCTCCATCCACACGCTGCAAAAGGCGCTGATGATCCTCGGCCCGACGACCCTGACCGAACCCGAGCGCGCGGCCCGGGCGGTCGCGGAACACCGCGACGTGCTTGAGGCGATCAAGATGCGCGATGCCCTCGCCGCCGAGGCCGCGATGCGCGCCCATATCGAGGCGGCGCAGCGGGTCCGCGTGCGCGCCCTGCGTGCACGTCCCGCTGAGGCCGACACCTACGACGGCAATCTGCTGTGACCTACCGCCCCGACGTGGCCGTCATCGGCGGCGGCAATGCCGCGCTCTGCGCCGCGATCACCGCCGCGGAGGCGGGCGCCCGCGTGCTGATCCTGGAAACCGCGCCCAAACCCTATCGCGGCGGCAATTCGCGCCACACGCGCAACTTTCGCTGCATGCACCGCGCTCCGCTCGGCCCGCTGGTCGACAGCTACACCGAGGAGGAATACCTCGCCGACCTGATGAAGGTGACCGGCGGCCAGACCGACGAACACCTCGCCCGTCTCGCCATCCGCACCTCGGAGGAATGCCTGCCCTGGATGGAGGAGCACGGGGTGCGTTTCCAGCCCTCCCTGTCAGGCACCCTTTCGCTGGGCCGCACCAACGCCTTTTTCCGCGGCGGCGGCAAGAGCCTCGTGAACGCCTATTACCGCACCGCCGAAGCGTTGGGGGTCGAGGTCCGCTACGAAGCGGCCGTCACCCATCTGGAACTGGAGGGGGACCGGATCGCCCGCGTCGATTTCACCCATGAAGGCGAGGAAAAGAGCCTTGCGCCGGCATCGGTTGTCGTGGCCTCGGGCGGCTTTCAGGCCGATACCGACTGGCTCGCCCGCGCCTGGGGGCCGACGGCCAGGAACTTCCTGATCCGCGGCACGCCCTACAACCGCGGGGTGGTGCTGGCCGATCTGCTGGCTCAGGGCATCGCGCAGGTGGGCGATCCGACACAATGCCACGCCGTCGCCATCGACGGGCGCGCGCCGAAATTCGACGGCGGCATCGTGACCCGGCTGGACTGCGTCCCCTTTTCCATCGTCGTCAACAAGGACGCCCGGCGGTTCTATGACGAAGGCGAGGACGTCTGGCCCAAGCGCTACGCGATCTGGGGCCGTCTGGTGGCGGCGCAGCCCGATCAGGTGGGCTATGTCATCATCGACGCCAGATCGCTCAACCTCTTCATGCCCTCGGTCTTTCCGCCGATCAGGGCGGACACGCTGGCGGAACTGGCGGCGAAAATGGGCCTGCCCGCCGACGCGCTCGAACGCACGGTGGCCGAATTCAACGCCGCCTGCGGCGATGACAGCGGATTTCACCCGACCGAGCTGGACGGCGTGGCGACCGAGGGCCTGACCCCGCCCAAGACCAATTGGGCACGCCCCATCACCGAGCCGCCGTTCTACGGATACAGCCTGCGCACCGGCGTCACCTTCACCTACCTCGGGCTCAAGGTCGACGAGAACGCACAATGTTTCCTCGGTGCGCGCCCTGTCGCCAACCTCTGGGCGGCGGGCGAGACGATGGCGGGTTCGATCCTGGGTCAGGGGTATCTCGCCGGGTTCGGCATGAACATCGGCACCGTCTTCGGACGTATTGCAGGCAGGGAGGCCGCGGCCCATGCGAACTGATCTTCTGCAGGAGGCCCGCCGTCAGGCCGGGATCTGCAACGCCTGCCGCTATTGCGAGGGCTATTGCGCGGTCTTTCCCGCGCTTCAGGCCGAACGCGCGTTTTCCGACGGCGATCTGACCCAGCTTGCCAACCTCTGCCACAATTGCCGGGGCTGCTATTACGCCTGCCAATACACAGCCCCGCATGAGTTCGACCTGAACCTGCCCAAGGCACTGGCCGACGTGCGGCAGGACAGCTGGGAGGACTTCGCCGTTCCGCGTGCGGCTGCCAGAGCCTTTCAGAAAAACGGTGTCGCCATCGCGGCAGCGGCGATGCTGGGCTTCGCGCTGCTGTTCTGGGCGGCGCAGGCGCTGGCCTCGGCAGGCGGCGACGGCTTCTACACGGTGCTGTCGCACAACGCGATGGTCGCGATCTTCCTGCCGAGCTTTCTGTTACCATTGCTCAGCATGGGCATCGGCCTCAGCCGCTACTGGCGCGCCGTCGACGGCGCGCCAGTGCGCCTGTCGCATCTGCGCGCGGCCTTCGCGTCGGCGGCCAACATGCGCAACCTCAAGGGCGGGCATGGCGACGGCTGCAATTTCGAGGACGAAGACCGCTTCACCCACGCCCGACGCGCGGCGCATCAGGCGGTGATGTACGGCTTTCTGCTCTGCTTCGCCGCGACCGGCGTTGCGACCGTGATGCACTATGTCCTGGACATGCCCGCGCCCTACGGGATCTTTTCGGCGCCCAAGATCCTGGGGCTGTCGGGCGGCGTCCTGCTGGTGCTGGGCTGCGCCGAGATGATCCGCCTCAAGCTGCGTGCGGACAAGGATCTTGGCGCCGCGCACGCCTTTGGCGGCGAGGTCGGATTCATCGGCCTGCTGGGGGTTGTGGGGCTGAGCGGCCTTGCGCTCTACGCCGCGACCGGAACCGGGTGGATGCCGACGCTGCTGGTTCTGCATCTGGGCGCGGTGCTGGCGTTCTTTCTGCTGACGCCCTTCACCAAGATGGCGCACGGGTTTTACCGGCTCGCGGCGCTGACCCGCGATGCGCAGCGGCAAGGGCAACGACAGGGGCAGCGGCCCGGATCGTGACGCCCCCTGCCCTGCCCCATCCGTCAGGGCAACACGGGGTCGGTGGCCATGGTGAGATGCAATTCCGTGTCCCTGTAGGGGCTCGCGGCGATGGCGCTGTCGTTCAGCTCCACCCCCAGGCCCGGCGTGTCCGGCGGGATGACATAGCCGTCCTGCCAGACGATCGGGGTGGAGACGAAGCGGATGAACGGCCCGTCGAACCGGCCCAGCGACTCGAGGATCAGGAAATTCGGGCTGCATGTCGCGATCTGGATATTTGCCGCCGCCACGACCGGCCCGCAGTAGAGATGCGGCGCGATCTGCACCGACCGCGTCTCCGCCATCGACGCGATCTTCTTTGCCTCCAGAATGCCGCCGACCCGACCGAGATTCATTTGCAGGATCGACGCGGCGCCCGCCTCCAGCAGGCGGGCGAATTCATGTTTGGTGGTCAGCCGCTCACCCGTCGCGACGGGGATGGAGGTGAACCGCGCCACCTCCGCCATGTCAGCGGGGTTTTCGGGGGGCAGCGGTTCCTCGAACCACAGCGGATCATAGGCCTCGAGCCGCCGCGCCATGCGCTTGGCGCCCGATACGGTGAACTGCCCATGGGTGCCGAACAGCAGGTCGGCGCGCGTGCCGACAGCCTCGCGGATGCGCTTGCAGAAACGTTCCGACAGGGTCAGATCCTCCAGCCGCGGCTGATGGCCGTCATGGATCGTATAAGGGCCGGCGGGGTCGAATTTCACCGCCGTGAACCCCTGTTCGACCGCGGCCAGCGCGGCCTCCGCCGCCAGATCAGCGTCGTTGTAGACATTGGCGGACCCGGGGTCGGGATAGACGTCGCCCTGCGGCGGATAAAGATAGGTGTAGCTGCGCAGCCGGTCGTGCACCTTGCCGCCGAGCAGCTGATAGACCGGCTGATCGGCCGCCTTGCCGATGATGTCCCAGCAGGCCATTTCCAGCCCGCTCAGCACCCCCATCACCGTCACGTCGGGGCGCATGGTGAACCCCGCGCCATAGGTGCGCCGCCACAGCCTTTCGATGTGATGCGGGTCCTGCCCCTCGAACTGGCGGGCGAAGACATCCACCGCCATCGCCGCGCACAGCGCGGGCCCGAAGGTGGCGTTGTAGATCTCGCCCACGCCGGTGATGCCGCAGGCGGTGGTCAGCCTGACGAATATGAAATAGCGCCCGCCATGGCGCGGCGGCGGGTTGGCGACCACGAAGGTTTCGATCTTGTCGAGCTTCATGCACCCCTCCCCCCGCGCGCGCGGACCGCCAAGACCGCCTAGAGCGGGCGTTTCAGCCAGCGCGACAGAACGCCGATGATGCCTTCCCTGAAAAGCAGCACGCCGAGCACGAAAATCACCCCCTGGATCACCGTGACCCAGGCGCCGAATGTCGCCAGATAGTTCTGCATCGTCACGATCAGCGCGGCACCCGCCAGCGGCCCGAAAATCGTACCCATGCCACCCAGAAGGGTCATCAGCACCACCTCGCCCGACATCGCCCAATGCACATCCGTCAGCGAGGCCAGCTGGAACACCTGGCTCTTGATCGCCCCGGCCATCCCCGCAAACGTCGCGGAAAGCACGAAGACCATCAGCTTGTAGCGGTTCACGTTGTAGCCCAGCGAAATCGCGCGCGGCTCATTTTCCCGGATCGCCTTGAGCACCTGCCCGAAGGGCGAATGCACGATGCGATACAGAAACAGGATGCCGCCGAAGGTCAGCACCAGCACGAAGAAATAGAGCGATATGTTGTTCTCGAGCGAGATCAGCCCGAACAGCTTGCCACGCGGCACCGACTGGATGCCGTCCTCGCCGCCGGTGAACGGCACCTGAAGCGCGAAGAAATAGACCATCTGCGCGAAGGCCAGCGTGACCATCGCGAAATAGATGCCCTGCCGACGGATCGACAGGCTGCCGATCACCAGCCCCAGGAACGCGGCCGAGGCCGTCCCGGCAAGAACCGCGAGTTCCGGCGTCAGCCCCCAGACCTTGGCCGCATGGGCCGCGACATAGCTCGCCCCGCCGAAATAGGCCGCATGGCCGAAGGACAGCAGCCCACCGAACCCCAGCAACAGGTTGAAGGCGGCGGCGAACAGCGCAAATGCCATGACCTTCATCGCGAAGACCGGGTAGACCATGAACGGCAGCACGATCAAAAAGGCCAGCAGCGCAAGGAAGATCACCTTGTGAAGCAGCGGCATTCCGGTGGTTTGCGCAGCCATCAGGAGGCCCTCCCGAACAGCCCTTCGGGCTTGATAAGCAAAACGATCGCCATGATGACGAAAATCACGACGGCGGAGCCTTCGGGATAGAACACCCGCGTCAGCCCCTCCACCAGCCCCAGCATGTAGCCGGTCAGGATGGCCCCCATGATCGAGCCCATGCCGCCGATCACCACCACGGCAAAGACCACGATGATCAGATCGGCGCCCATGTTGGGGTTCACCGAATAGATCGGCGCCGCCAGCACGCCCGCGAAGCCCGCCAGCGCCACGCCGAAGCCATAGGTCAGCATGATCAGCAGCGGCACGTTGATGCCGAACGCCCCCACCAGCGTCGGGTTTTCCGTGGCCGCGCGCAGATAGGCGCCCAACCGGGTCTTTTCGATCAGGAACCAGGCGGCGAAACAGACGATGGCGGAAATCACGACCACCCAGGCGCGATAGTTCGGCAGGAACATGAAGCCCAGATTCTGCCCCCCCGACAGTTGCGAGGGGATCTGATAGGGCAGCCCGGAAATGCCGTAATAATTGCGGAACAGGCCCTGAATGATCAGCGCCAGACCAAAGGTCAGCAGCAGCCCGTAAAGGTGATCCAGCTTGTAGAGCCGCGACAGCATCGTGCGTTCGAGCAAGATGCCGAAGGCGCCCACGATCAGCGGCGCCAGGATCAGCGCCCACCAGTAACCGATCCCCAGATAGCTCAGCAGCATCCAGGCCACGAAGGCGCCCATCATGTAAAGCGCGCCATGGGCGAAATTGATGATGTTGAGCAGGCCGAAGATCACCGCCAGCCCCAGCGAAAGGACCGCGTAGAAGGACCCGTTGATAAGCCCCAGCAGCAGTTGGCCCAGCAGGACCTGAGGCGGAATTCCCAGAAGTTCGAACATGCGCAGGGCCCATCTTTCAGTGCATGTGCCGCCCACCGGGAAACCCCGGAAGGCGGCGTTGAAGAACCGTGACGGTGCTTACTTGGTGAAGTTGCACTCATCCAGCATCGGCAGGAAGGCGTCTTCGCCCTTGATCGTCGAGACCTGCTTGTAAAGGTCCCACTCGCCCTTGGATTCGTCGGGCGTCTTGACCTCGAACAGATACATGTCGTGGATCGCACGACCGTCACCGCGCACGGTGCCCTTGCCGAAAAGCGGATCGTCGAAGGGCATTTCCTTCATCTTGGCGGCCACGGCCTTGCCGTCGGTGCTGCCCAGGGCCTCGACCGCGCGCAGATAATGCATGGTGCCCGAATAGACGCCGGCCTGAACCATCGTCGGCTTGGCGCCATGCTTTTGCTCGAAGCGGGTCGACCATTCGCGGGTCGCGTCGTTCTGGTCCCAGTAGAAGGCTTCGGTCAGGGCCAGCCCCTGCGCCGTCTGCGCGCCGAGCGCGTGCACATCGGTGACGAAGAACAACAGTGCGGCCAGCTTCTGCCCCGCCTGGGTGATGCCGAATTCGGCGGCCTGCTTGATCGCGTTGACCGTATCGCCGCCCGCATTGGCCAGGCCGATCACATCCGCGCCGCTGCCCTGTGCCTGCAACAGGAAGGACGAGAAATCCTGCGCCGGGAAGGGTACGTTGACGGTTCCCACGACTTCGCCGCCGTTTTCCTGAACCACCTTGGAAGTGTTCTCTTCCAGCGAATGTCCGAAGGCGTAGTCGGCGGTCAGGAAGAACCATTTCTTGCCGCCGGCCTTGGTCATCTCCTTGCCGGTGCCGTTGGCCAGCGCCGCGGTGTCATAGGTCCAGTGGATCGTGGTCGGACGGCACTGCTCGCGCGTCAGCGCGGTCGACCCCGCGCCCGAGTCGATCAGCACGCCGTTCTTTTCCGCCGTGATGTCGGCCACCGCAAGCGCGACCGACGACGTCGGCACGTCGAGAATGGCGTTCACGCCCTCTTCGTCATACCACTGGCGCGCGATGTTCGAGCCGATATCGGGCTTGTTCTGGTGGTCGGCCGAGATGATCGTGACGTTCAGGCCCTTGTCCTTGGCCTTGAAATCCTCGACCGCCATGCGCGCCGCCACGACCGAGCCCTCGCCCGAAAGGTCGGCGTAGACGCCCGAGCGGTCGTTGAGCACGCCCAGCTTGACGTCGATGCCCTGCGCCATTGCCATTCCCGTGGCAAGCGCGCCCACCGCCGTTGCGATAGCCAAACTTCTGATCATTGATCTTCCTCCCTGCTGTGGCGCCACCCGGCGCCGGTGCCTTGGATCACACGCCCAGATAGGCGTGCAACTTGTCGATGTTCGCATCCAGGTCGGCGTTGGGGATCATGTCGATCACCCTGCCCTGTTCCACGACATAATGCCGGTCCGCGACCGAGGCCGCGAAACGGAAATTCTGCTCCACCAGAATGATGGTGAAGCCCTCTTTCTTGAGCGCGCCGATGGTGCGCCCGATCTGCTGCACGATGACCGGGGCCAGACCCTCCGTCGGTTCGTCCAGCAGCAGGAAACGCGCGCCGGTGCGCAGAATGCGCGCGATGGCCAGCATCTGCTGTTCCCCGCCCGACAGCTTGGTGCCCTGGCTGCGGCGACGTTCCTTGAGGTTGGGAAACAGCTCATAGATCCGATCCACGCTCAACCCGCCGTCGCGGATGCGCGGCGGCAGCATCAGGTTTTCCTCGACGCTCAGCGAGGAAAAGATGCCGCGCTCCTCCGGGCAGATGGCGATACCCCGGCGCGCGATCTGGCGCGGCTGCATTCCCACGATGTCGGTGCCGTCGAAACGGATCGTGCCCGCGCGGCGCGGCAGGATGCCCATGATCCCCAGCAGCGTCGAGGTCTTGCCCGCGCCGTTGCGCCCCAGAAGCGTGACGACCTCGCCCTCGTGCACCTCGAGGTCGATCCCGTGCAACACGTGGCTTTCGCCGTACCACCCGTTCAGCCCGGCCACGCTAAGCAGCGGTGCGCCCGTGGTCGTATCAGTCATATCCTGCTCCGATATAGGCATCGATGACCTGTTGCGATTTCGAAACCGTCTCGTAATCGCCCTCGGCCAGTATCTCGCCCCGCGCCAGCACGGTGATCTTGTCCGACAGATCGGCGACGACGGACAGGTTATGTTCCACCATCAGGATCGTGCGATCCTTGCCCACGCGACGGATCAGTGCCGAGATACGCTCCACATCCTCCTGGCCCATGCCGGCCATCGGCTCGTCGAGCAGCAGCATTTCCGGGTCGAGCGCCAGCGTCGCGGCGATTTCCAGCGCGCGCTTGCGCCCGTAGGACAGCTCCGCCGCGCGGTGGTCGATGAAATCCGACAGGCCGACGTCATCGACATGGCGGCGTGCCTCCTCGTCGAAACGGTTCAGCATCTTTTCGGAGCGCCAGAAATCGTAGCTTTCGCCGCGCTTGCGCTGCAAGGCGACGCGCACGTTCTGCAAGACGCTCAGATCGGGAAACACGGCCGAGATCTGGAACGACCGCACCATGCCCAGCCGCGCGATTTCCGCAGGCGCCATCCGGGTGATGTCGCGTCCGCGATAGCGGATCATGCCCGATGTCGGTTGCAGGAATTTCGTCAGCAGGTTGAAGCAGGTCGTCTTGCCCGCCCCGTTCGGCCCGATCAGCGCGTGGATGGTGCGTTCTTCCACCGCCAGATCGACATTGTTCACGGCGACAAAGCCGGAAAATTCCTTGGTCAGCCCGCTTGCTTCCAGCACGATAGTCATAGATTTCCGATCGCTCGCCCGTCCCTGGCCCATGGGCCGACGCCGTGGCATGGCCATGATTCCCCTTACTTATCGGAGAGAATGTCATTGCTGTCCAGCGGATCGCAACCCCTGACCCTGGCGCCCGCCCAATGCGGGCCGACAGGAACGCCCTGCCGACGAGGCGGCGCGGTCAGCTGAGGGTCCGTGTAGAGCGAAAATCGCACAAGTCGTTGAAATATATCGCTTACTTAAAGGTCGCCGCCTCAGCATCTCGTCGTAACCCGCGGGTTACCCGGCAGGAATGCCGTAACCCGCGGGTTACCCTTAAAGCGGCCTGATCGACGGGCGGCCGGTCGGGCGGCCGGTCGGGCGCTCGGGCTCCGCCGCATCGCGCTTGAGCTCCGCCTCGAAGGCGCGGATGGCCTGATCGAGCCGGTGGCGCGGCATCTTGGTGAAATCCATCCGGCTGAGGATGCGGCACTCGCCGCCCCGCGCCGTCACCTTCAGATCGCCCACGTGGAACTCGAACTTCTCTTTCGGCTGTCGCGCCTCGGCCTTGGGGGTGCTGGCGGCGGCGGCGAGAAATCCCGCCAGCAGCTTTGCCTGATCCTCCCGATCGCGCAGCCCTGCCAGCGATTGGCGCAGCGCCTCCGCGTCGCCCTGCCCCGCCTTGAGCGCCCGCGCGACATCGACGCCGAGGTTGCGCGACACCTCCCGCGGCCATTGCAGCGCCGGCCCCAGCTCGCGCAGCAGATAGACAAAGCTGCGGATGTAGGAACGCTTCATCTTGTGCAGCGAAGCATAAAGCCGCCCGACCAAAGCGTCGGCGTCATCGCCATCGATCGCGGGATCGTCGGCGGCGGTAATGGCCACCTGCGCCATCTCGGCGAAGGACAGATCCTCGCGCACGACGTTCTCTTCCACCATGTCGATGTAGCGGCCCAGCCGGTCGGTCGCCCCGAATTCGACGCGGGCGATGACGGTTGCAAATTTTTCCGACCCCGTTTCGGCGTAAAGCTGCGACAGCGCCGTCAGGCGCCGCCAGCCTTTTTTCAGCTGGAACTGCCCGGTGGCGTCCTCATAGACCTCGATGGGTTCCTTCTGGCCACGCTCCCGGATGGAGGCCTTCAGCTCCTCCATCTCCTCGGACCCCGCGACGGCCTCCAGCTCCAGCCGGTCGCGCGGCAGATCGTCGGTCGAGATCCGCGACAGGGGCAGCGATTGCAAAAGCCGCCCCTCGGACCGCGCATCGCGAAAGGATTTGGCATCCTCGGCGTTCTGGCGGCGCTGCACCACCTTGGCCTCGGTCGTTTCCTGAAGGCTGACGGCCGTGTCGCGCACCGCAGCCCCCATCGGCCCGACGGAGCGTTCGCGCCGTGGCGTGGTGGATTTCGTCTCCAGCGGCCCGAAGCCGAACTTGTTCTTGTCAGCCATCCTTCTGCTCTCCCTTTTTCTGGCCATTCGTGGCCCAGGCGGCCAGCAGCGTGTCGCGGAATTCCGCATAGGCGCGGTCAAAGCTTTGCCGCGCGCGCTTCCACGTCTCGCGGGTCATATGGCGGTAATCCTGTTCATAGACCGACATCTGGAACCGGCCCGACTGTTCGACCGCACGGGTCATCTCGATCGGGTTGTCGCAGACGTCGGCGCCGAAGACGTTGCGAAAGGCATCCATCATCGCGACGTGCAGCGGGTTTGTCGCCTCGAACCGGGTCATCAACACGCGGATGTCGAAAAACTGCTTGGGCAGGGTGATGCCGGCATCCTCCGCCAAATCGGTGAAGCCTTCGGCGATATCGTGAAGCGCGTCGCCAAGCTGGCCGAGATAGCTGGTGGTGCTGTCGTATTCCCAATAGCCGGGGCCCGAAGGGATATAGAGGATGTCGGCGGCGAAGGCTGCGTTCAGCGACTGATACCCGATCGCCGGCGGGCAGTCGAAGATGATCAGATCGTATTGATCGTCCGGCAGCTCATCGAGATATCGCGCCATGCAGCCGAAAAAGCTCCAGGCCTTGTGCAGCGACCGATACTGCGCGCTGGCGAATTCGACGAAGGCCGCGTTGGCGCAGGAAGGGATGATGTCGATGGTCGGCCAGCAGGTGTGCTGGATGAAATCCTGCACGCGCTGCGCCCCGATGGACTGCACATCCTCGGGCAGCTCGTCGCCGGAAGGGTAGGGGCAATCGCCCGCGTCGTCGAACGCCTCCGCAATGCGGTCGGCCTCATGACACAGATCGCGGCACATGATGCCCCAGACCGTGTTCCATTCGCGCACCTCGGTGATGCCCATCGAATGGGTCAACGTCGCCTGCGGGTCGAAATCCACGCATAGCACGCGATAGCCATCCAGCGCCGCGGCGTTGGCCAGATGCTGCGCCACCACCGTCTTGCCGACGCCGCCCTTGAAGTTCGACACCGCGACGCGCATCGCGCGCCCCTTGGGCCTGCGCGGCAGCAGCGACTTGCCGCGAAACCGGACCCGGCGGCGCAGCTCGTTGATTTCCTCCAGTGTGAACCAGCGCTGGCGGCCATCCTCCTCGGTGACGCCCTGGGGAAGCGAGGGATCGTCGGCCAGCTTCTTGCGCAGCGTGTCGGCCGGCACATCGAACATGAACTGACTTATTTCCCAGATCGAGAAAGGCCGCAGCGACTTCACCTCACCGGGAGAGAAGGTCGCGCGGCGCACGGCCGTTTGCTGTACGAGGCTGCGCTCGTTCATCTGCTGTAGGTCGGAATGATCCCGCATTTGCTCTGCTACTCTTGTTCTTTGTCGCTGAACTCTGAATAACGAGAAAATCAAAAAACTGCAAAAGAGATTTTTTATTCCTGTTCCTCGGGAGCCGCACCGGGAATAGCCGATAAACCGGGACCTCGCAGGGCTTGGCCTCAGGAATAAGGGGGCGAGGCGCGGGATAAAAAGCCTTATAAGGTGACATGAATTGTCCTATAAGGTGACAGCAGGGAGTCCCGCTTCACCAATTATACCTAGATTCAATCTGGTTGATTTGTAATTCCCGTAAATCGAATGCGGTTGACAGGAAACGGGATTTGATGACTTGATGAGGGATATCCAGAATCGGGCAGCCGAATGATCCGATGCGGTTTGAGATCGAATAGCAGGACAGCGGGCAGAACATGACGTTTCAACGCAAGATCACCGGGCCGGGCGCAGCGGCGGCCAAATACGATGTGCTGACTGCCATAACCGTCATGGGGTTGCATGGCGCGCCGGGGTATCAGGCGTCGATGATGCGGCTGGCGGCGATGCTGACCGCGCGCTACAACTGGGCGCGCAACGAGGTCTCGATCGGGCAGGTGGAGCTTTCGCGTCTCTGGTCTGTGAATGAACGCACCGTCAAGCGCGAGATGAAGCGTCTGACCGCAAGCGGTCTGCTGATATGTTGCAGGCCCGGTGTCCGTGGACGGGTGGGGGCCTACAGGCTCGACGTCGAAGAGCTCTGCCGTCAGTCGAGGCCCTTTTGGCCAAGCGTAGGCACGGATTTCGCCGACCGGATGGAGGCGCTGTGCCTTCAGACCGGGCAAGCTGTCGCCCCGGCGGCGGCAAGTGCGCCGGAACAGGCCGAGGGTAGTTCCGAAAGCGCGGAAACGGAGCCTCCGGCAAATTCCGGCGAATGGGGTCAGGTACAGCGCCTTTTGCGCGCGCAGGACCCCGCGCGTTATTCGGCGTGGTTTTCCAAACTGGATTACCAGGGGTGCGACGGCGGCGGGCGGGTGCTTTTGCGCGCGCCCAGCGATTTCGTCGGCCAATATATAGAGACGCATTTGAGCAAGAGCCTGCTTGCCGCGACCTCCACCGTTTTCGGCCGGGCGCGCCAGATCAGGATCGGCGGCCCGGACCGGGCGTGATATGCAGCAGCGAAAGGGCAGGGAAATGGAAATCATCCGCAGCGGGGAAAGCCCCTCTCAACCAGGGCCGTCCGACTATTTCACCGGCGCCGTCGAGATTGCCTCATTGCCCAGCGAAGACCCGCAATCGCGCGTGGCCGGGGTTATCGTCTCGTTCGAGCCGGGCGCGCGCACGGCATGGCACACCCATCCGCTGGGCCAGATGCTGCTTGTCACGGCGGGCGAGGGCTGGGCGCAGCGCGAGGGCGGCCCCAGGCAGGTGATCCGCGCGGGCGATGTGGTCTGGTTTCCCGCCGGGCAAAAGCATTGGCACGGCGCGACGGCGGACAGCGCAATGACGCATTATGCCGTCGCCGCGCCCCGCGACGGAGAGACCGTCAACTGGCTGGAGCAGGTGAGCGACGCGCAGTATCTGGCGGAAACGGCCTCCCGGGGGTGATCAGACCAACCGGCCCCAGAGGTCGTATTCGCCTGCCTCGTCCACCTCTACCGTGACAATATCTCCGGGCGAGAGACGTTCGAAACCCTCGTCGATGAAAAGATTGCCGTCGATTTCCGGCGCATCCGCCTTGGTGCGGCAGGTGGCGGCGTTGGCGTCGACCTCATCGACGATGACCTGAAGCCGCTGGCCGAGCTTGGCGACGAGCTTGGCCTCGGAAATGGCCTGGGCGGTTTCCATGAAGCGGTTCCAGCGGTCCTGCTTGACCTCATCGGGCAGGTGGCCCGGCAGCGTGTTGGACCGCGCCCCGGCCACGTTTTCGTATTTGAAGCAGCCGACGCGATCCAGCTGCGCCTCTTGCAGCCAGTCCAGGAGGGTCTGAAACTCGGCCTCCGTCTCGCCGGGATAGCCGACGATGAAGGTGGACCGCAGCGTGATGTCGGGGCAGATCGCACGCCAGGCGGCGATCTCCTCCAGTGTTTTCGAGCCCGCCGCGGGACGCGCCATACGCTTGAGCACATCGGGATGGGCGTGCTGGAACGGGATGTCGAGGTAGGGCAGCAGGCCGCTGTCGGGATCGGCCATCAGCGGGATCAGGTCGCGCACATGCGGATAGGGATAGACGTAATGCAGCCGCACCCAGACGCCCAGCCGCCCGAGTTCGCGCGAAAGATCGGTGATGTGGCTACGCAGCGTCCCGTCTTTCCAGGGGGTTTCGTCGTAGCGGCGATCCAGCCCGTAGGCGGAGGTGTCCTGGCTGATCACCAGCAGCTCGCGGACCCCGGCCTCGACCAGCTTTTCGGCCTCTCGCAGGACCGCGTGGGCAGGGCGGGAGGCCAGCTTGCCGCGCATGTCGGGGATGATGCAGAACTTGCACTTGTGATTGCAGCCCTCCGAAATCTTCAGATAGCTATAATGGCGCGGGGTAAGGCTGACGGCCCGTGCAGGCAGCAGATCGATAAAGGGGTCGGGTGACGGCGGCACTGCGCCATGGACTGCGTCCAGCACCTGTTCGTATTGGTGTGGGCCAGTAACAGCCAGAATACGCGGGTGGTGTTCGCGGATATAGTCGGGCTCTGCGCCGAGGCAGCCGGTTACGATCACCTTGCCATTTTCCTTGAGCGCTTCACCGATGGCATCAAGGCTTTCGGCCTTGGCCGAGTCGAGAAAACCGCATGTGTTCACGATCACCGCATCTGCACCGGCATAGTCTGGCGAAATGCCGTATCCCTCGGCGCGCAGTCGCGTCAATATCCGTTCGCTGTCGACCAACGCTTTCGGACAGCCCAGCGACACCATGCCGATGGTGGGCTGACCGGGGCGCGACGGTTCGGCGATCTTGGCCTTCGGGGCCAGGTCGGGGCGCAGATTTGGTGGGTTTGTGCTCATGAAATGCGCTATAAGCCATGCAAAGGGTCTGCGAAAGGCCCTGTATCAGGCAAGGAGACAGGCGATGAAGTGGATCATACGTATATTCGGCATACTGCTGCTTATCATAGTGGTTGCTGTCGGGTCGCTGTTCTTGCTGCCCGCAGATCGGATTGCACGAATCGCTGCTGACCAGTTGCGCAACCTTACGGGTCGGGATGTGGTAATCACCGGCGACGTGGGCTTGACCTTCTGGCCGGTACTGGGGGTCTCTGCCGGGGGACTTGAGGTCGGGAACGCAACCTGGGCCAAAGATGGCGCGATGTTGTCTGCGGCGAATGCTGCGATCGGGGTCGATGCCATGGCGCTGCTGCGCGGCGAGATAAAGATTACCAACATCGAAGCGCAAAGCCCGACGATCCGGCTGGAACAGAGATTGGACGGCCGCGCAAGCTGGCAGTTTACCGATGGTGGCAGCGATGCACAGATCAAAACCGCGCCGAGCGCACCGGACCGGACGCCGCGCGCCTTGACCATCCAACGGCTGAACATCATCGATGCCACACTGATATACGGTGCCGAAGGCGGAGACCTGGTGCACTACGAGGGTGTCGATCTGTCGCTTGACTGGCCTGTTCGCGCCGGTGACGCCGTTATCAGGGCATCGCTTCGCCCGGCATCTGAACGCGTGGCGATCGAAGCAACGGTAGACCGGTTCGACCAGTTTCTAAACGGAGATATCAGGCCGATCCGTCTGCGCATGGATACCAGCGGGGGTGGTGCCAGCCTGGTCGGTCGGGCAGGCCTTGGCGGGGCGGTTGCGGGCGACCTCTGGCTCAAAGCGTCGGACACCGGGCGCTTTCTCGCTGCCCTTGGGGCGGGGAATGTTGCGTTGCCTCAAGGTCTGGGTCGCACTATGGATGTGAAGCTTCAGTTGACCTTGACGCCGGACCGCCGTCTGGCCCTGCGCGAACTGGTTGCTGACCTGGACGGGAACACGATGCGTGGCGCAGCAGATATAACGCTGAACGGCACGCCCAATGTGAATGCTCAGCTCGACACCGGGGCGCTGAAGCTTGCCGGATTCGCGGGCAGCGCACCCCCGCCGGGCGAAGCGGCGTCGACAACGAGAACCGCTGCGGGCTGGTCCAAGGCCCCGATTGACGCTTCGGGGCTGGCCGCCTTCAACGGCGAAATCGCCCTGCGCGCCGACAGTATCGAACTGGGAACATTAACGTTTGGCGGCACCCGTATCTTGCTGCGCAATGACAAATCGCGCCTGGTGGCAGAACTGCGCGAGGTAAATGCCTATAACGGCACAGTCAGCGGGGAATTCGTAGTTAACAATCGCAACGGATTGTCTGTAGGCGGCAAGCTGGCTGCTCAGGCGATTTCGATGCAGCCATTGTTGCAGCAAACTGCCGGTCTATCGCGGTTCAAGGGCACCGGCGACGCCGAAATTTCGTTTCTCGGTTCGGGCGGTTCACTGGACGCCATCATGCGGTCCCTGCGCGGCGATGGTGCGATAAGCGTTGGCCGCGGAAGCATCGACGGCATCGACCTGGACGGTCTTATGGGTAATTTCGATGTGCAGGGCGGCACCACGGTGTTCGATTCGCTCGGAGCTACCTTTGCGATTGATCAAGGTGTGCTGCGCAACGAAGATTTGCTTATGCTGCTGCCCAACTTCACCGCATCGGGGGTCGGCGCGATAGATCTGGGTGCGCAGACGCTTGACTATACGGTGACACCGAAAGCTTTGAGGGTGAACGGGCGTCGGGGGCTGTCGGTCCCTGTGCGGATATTCGGGCCATGGGTATCGCCCCA
>NZ_JBRBUA010000005.1:0-26089 GCF_052826345.1 Brevirhabdus sp.
GCTCGGGATGGTCGGCGCGGATTTCCCCGCCACCGCCCGCGTGCGCGATCTGGGCACCGGCAAGCGCCAGCAGCTCGAGATCGCCAAGGCGCTCAGGAGCCATGCCAAGGTGCTCATCCTCGATGAGCCCACCGCCTCGCTGAGCCATGCGGAATCCGAGCGGCTGTTCGACGTGGTGCGCCGGCTGGCGGACGACGGGGTCGGCATCGTCTACGTCAGCCACCGGCTGGAAGAGATCGCGGGGCTCGTCGACCGGGTGACCGTCCTGCGCGACGGCATCTCGGCGGGCACCTATCCGGCGCGCGAGACCGGGCGGGACCGGATCGTGTCGCTGATCACCGGCGACGCGGGCAAGGCCCTGCACGCGAAGACCGCGCGCGCCGGGCGCCGGGCGGAGGAAGGCCCGCCCCTGCTGGAGGTCGCCGGGCTGTCGCGCGCGGGCGAGTTCGAGGATCTCGGCTTTGATCTGCGGCCGGGCGAGATCGTGGTGATCACGGGGCTTGTCGGCGCCGGGCGGACGGAGCTTCTGGAAACCGTGTTCGGCGTGCGGGCCATCGGCGCGGGCGAGATCCGCGTGGGCGGCAGGGCGGTCGCGCTGAAATCGCCCCGCGACGCGATTTCGGCCGGCATCGCGCTGATCCCCGAGGACCGTCGCGGTCAGGGCGTGTCGGTCATCATGTCGATCGGCGAGAACATCGCCCTGCCGATCCTGAGGCGTTTCATGGGGCGGGCGATGCTGGACCGGGGCCGCATCACGCGCCACGCCGCGCGCCTGATCGACAGGCTTTCGATCCGCACGCCCTCGGCCGATCTGGCTGCCGGGGCGCTGTCGGGCGGCAACCAGCAGAAGGTCGTCCTGGCCAAATGGCTGTCGACCGATGCCGAGGTTTTCCTGATCGACGAGCCGACGCAGGGCGTCGACGTCGGTGCCAAGGCCGAGATCTATGCCCTGATCGAGAGCCTCGCCGCGGCTGGTCGCGGGGTCTTGATGGTGTCTTCGGATCTCGAAGAGGTCCTGGCGGTCGCCGACCGCGTCATTGCCATGCGGTCCGGCCGGATCGTCGCCGAATTCGAAAACGTCGATCTGCCCGCCGAACGGGTCGTCGACGCGATAACAAACGGATAGATTGATGATGAGCGCTACGTCCACTCCTTCGAAACCCGCCGGGGCAGATCGCAAACCGTCCCGGTTTCCGGCCATCGACGCCGCGATCGTGGGGCCGGGGCTGGCGCTGATCGTGATGTTCGTCGTCTATTCGATCGCGAGTCCCTATTTCCTGACCACCCAGAACATCACCAACGTGCTGGTGCAAAGCGCGCCGCTGCTGGTCCTGGCGACGGGGCAGACCTTTGCGCTGCTCATGGGGGGACTCGACCTGTCGCAGGGCTCGGTGATCAGCCTGGTCAGCGTGGTGACGGCGAGCGTGATGATGAGCTTCGGGATCGTGCCGGGCGCGCTGCTCGGCATCGGGGCGGGGGCGCTGGTCGGGGTGGTGAACGGGCTGCTGGTCGGGCGCGCGCGGATCCAGCCGTTCATCGTCACCCTGGGGATGCTTTACATCGTGGCGGGGCTTGCCCTCGTCGTGTCGGGGGGGTCGACCATTTTCGGGCTGCCGCGCCCGGACGTGGATATCTTCTTCTGGTTCGGCGGCGGGTTCATCGGGCCGGTTCCCGTGCCCCTGCTGATCGCGGCCCTGCTGCTGGGGCTGGCGTTCTACGTGCTGGCGGGAACGCCGGTGGGGCGCCACATCTACGCGATCGGCGGCAATGAACAGGTGGCCGTGATGTCGGGGATCGACGTTGGCCGGGTCAAGATCTTCATCTTCGCGATCAGCGGTGCCTATGCGGCCGTCGCGGGGTTCATGCTGAGCGGACGGGTGATTTCCGGGCAGCCGCTGCTCGGGTCGGGCGAGCTGCTGCTTCAGTCGATCGGCGCGGTCATCATCGGCGGAACCAGCATCTTCGGCGGGCGCGGCGGGGTGCTGCGCACGCTGCTGGGCGTGCTTGTCATCGCCTTCATGGTGAATGGCCTCAACCTGCTGACGATCTCGACCTTCACGCAGCAGGTGATCGTCGGCGCCATCATCATCCTGTCGGCCTGGATCAATTCGTTCCGGCGCCGCAGCTGACCTGACAGGAAATTCCGCGCCGCAAAAGCAAACAAGGCCGGATGCAACAGAGGAGAAGACCCATGAAAACATTTGGAAGCGTGATGCGCGGCGTCGGTCTGGCGCTTGGCGCCGCACTGGCGGGCGCGGCGGGCGTGACCGGCGCGCTGGCCCAGGAAAAGGAGATCGCGGTGATGCTGCCCGCCGCGGGCGATCCGTATTTCAAGATGAAGTCCTACGGCTACATCGAGGAAGGCAAGAAGCGCGGCTACAAGGTCGAGATCTATGACGCGGGCGGCTACGGCAACCTGCAAAAGCAGGTCTCGCAGATCGAGGATGTGATCCAGCGCAAGGTCGCGGGGATCGTGCTGGTGCCCGCCAGTTCCGACGGCACCGTGCCGGTGGTGGAAAAGGCGATCGCCGCGGGCGTGCCCGTGGTCAACGACGGCATCGCCACCAAGACCGACAAGATCAGCGGGTTCGTCGGCGAGCCGTCCTATGTGATGACGGAGCTGCTGGCCGCCTATGCCGTCGACAAGCTGGGCGGCAAGGGCGACGTGATCCTGCTGTCGGGGCCGAGCGGGCTGGATCTGACCCGGTTCCGGGTCGACGGGTTCAAGGATTACATCGCGAAATACCCGGACATGAAGGTCGTCGCCGAGAAATTCACCTCCACCTCCTCGGCGGAGGCGCTGACCACGATGCAGGATTTCCTGCAATCCCGCCCGACGGTGAAGGTGGTCTACGCCTTCAACGGACCGATCGCGATCGGCGCGGTGCAGGCGCTGCGCGCGGCGGGCAAGAAGCCCGGTGACGTGATGATCCTGACCACCGACATGGAGCCGGAAACCCGGCGCCTGATCGAGGAAGGCTGGATCGACGCCACCGTGGTCAGCCAGCCGGTGACGATGGCGCGTCTTGCCGTGCAGCGCGCCATCGAGGCGAGCGAGGGCCAGTCCATCCCGGCGGAGACGCTGACCCAGGCGAGCCTGATCTCGAAGACCACGCTCGACGCGGTGGACCTGTCCGGGCAGGCCGTGCCCGACGACTGGAAATAAGACCCCAAGGGGCGCGGCGGCCCGAGCGGCCGCCGTCGCCTGCGATACAGGAGAGAGACATGACAACGCGGCGTTTCGATGGCACGGCTATCCCCAAGACAATCGTCAGCGGCCCGGGCTGCCGGTCCGGGATCGCGGCCGAACTGGACAGGCTGGGCGTCGGGCGCGTGGCGATCGTCAGCAGCGCCAGCCTGGCCGCCAAGACGCCTTTCCTGCGCGAGATCAGGCAGGCGTTGGGCGAGCGGGTGGTCGCGGTGATCGACCGGGTCGCGCCGAACCTGCCGGTCGAGACGGTGCGCCGCGCGGTGGAGCAGATGCGGCAGGACCCCCCCGAGGCGGTCATAGCCATCGGCGGCGGCATCGTGCACGACATGGCCAAGGCGATCGCGGTGATGTTGCCCAGCGGGCGCGACATCGTCGAATTCGTCAGCCGGTTCGAACCGCCCGACACGTTCCACGGCATCGACATCGACATCGCGCCCCTTCCGGTGCTGACGGTGCCCAGCACATTTTCGGCGGCCGATGTGGTGGCCGGCGGCGCGGTCACCGACAGCGCGCGCGGCGAGAAGCTGATCTTCGTGCATCCCAGGCTGACGCCGGCGGCGGTGTTCCTCGACGCGCAGGTCGTGGCCTCCACCCCGACGCGCGTTCTGGCGACCAGCGGGATGAACGCGGTCCACCACTGTCTGGAGGCGAGCTATTCCAAGGGTGCGCAGCCCGTCACCGACGCCTTCGCCTTCGCCGCCCTGCGCCATCTGCTGGAGACGCTGCCGCAGTTTTCCGAAGCGGCGCCGAAACCCGATCTGGCGACGGTGCAGCGGGCGATAGACGCGGCCTCGATGTCGGGGCTGACCTATGCGAACTCATGGCTGGGGATCGGTCATTCGGTCTGTCACAGCCTGGGCGGGCGCTATGATCTGTCCCACAGCGAGGCGAATTCGGTGATGGTGCTGCAAAGCCTGCGGTTCAATTTCGAGGCCGCGCTGCCGAAGCTGGCCGAAGCGGCCCGCGCGGCCGGTGTGGCCGGGGTGTCCGCCGTCACCGACGAGCGCGCCGCGGCCGAGGCGCTGGTGGCGGCGGTCGAAGCGCTGTCGGATGTTCTGGGCACACCGCGAAAACTGTCGGACATCGGGCTGCCCGCGGGGCAATCCGCGAAGATCGCGCAGGATGTGCTGGGCGATCCGCAGACTTACTGGAACCCGCGTTCCGCCACGGCGCAGGAGATCGCGGAATGGCTGGATGCGGCCTGGTGACGGGGCGCGCGGCGACAAGGACGAAGGCAGGCAGATGTTTCAATCCATGACCGATCGCCGCGCGCTGCTGCGCGAGGTATTCCCGGCGGATGCGGGCGAAGACACGCTGCCGCTGTGGATCAACGGCGCCTGGGTGGCGGCATCGCCCGGCCAGGTTTTCGACAGTGTGGACCCCGCGCTTGGCGAGACGCTGGTGTCGGTCGGCTCCGCCACGCGCGAAAACCTGGAGGACGCGGTGGCGGCCGCGCAGGGGGCGCAGCGGGAATGGTGGCGTCTGGATGGGCAGGACCGGGCCCGGATCATGCGCCGCATCGCGGATGCGATCCGCGATTACGCGCAGGCCCTGGGCACGCTCGACACGCTGGACGCGGGCCGACCGATACACGACACCATCACCCGCGACACCGAGCGCGCGGCGCGGTTGTTCGAGTTCTTTGCCGGCACGACCGACCGGCTGCGCGGCGTGTCGATCCCGGTCCAGCCGGGGCGCAGCAATTCCATCGAATACGAGCCGATCGGGATCGTCGGCGCGATCACGCCCTGGAACTATCCGCTGACCAATGCCGCGGGAAAGATCGCCCCGGCGCTGGCGACGGGCAATGCCGTCATCCTGAAACCGGCGGAGGAGACGCCGCTTTCGGCGCTGATGCTGGCCTGGGTGGCGCATCAGGCGGGGCTGCCCGCGGGCCTGCTGAACGTGTTGAACGGATCGGGGCCGACGATCGGCGATGCGATCGTGCGCCACCGGGACATCGGCAAGATCACCTTCACCGGGTCCACATCCGTCGGGCGCGGCATCGGCACGCTGGCGGGCGGCGCGCTGAAATCGGTCACGCTGGAGCTTGGCGGGAAGACCGGGTTCATCGTGCTGGCCGACGCCGATCTGGAACGCGCGGCCGATGCGCTGGTGTTCTCGGCGTTCAACAACGCGGGCCAGACCTGCACGGCGGGATCGCGGCTGCTGGTCGCGGACAGCGTGGCGGATGCGTTCCTGCGGATGGTCTCGGCGCGGATCGGCCGCATCCGGGCCGGTGATCCGCTCGACCCCGACACGCTGGTCGGCCCCACCATTTCCGCGCGGCACCGCGACCAGATCCGCGCGCGCATGAAAGAGGCCGAGGCGGCCGGGCTGGTGCCGCTGGACGCCGCGCGCGTGGCGGTGCCCGAGCAGGGTTTCTTCGTTCCCCCGACGGTCTATCTGGATGTCGATCCCGCCCATGCGCTGGCCCGGGAGGAGATTTTCGGCCCGATCGTCACCGTGAGCCGCTTTCGCGATGTGGATGAGGCGATCGCGATCAGCAACGCCACGCCCTACGGTCTGGCGACGACGGTGTTCACGACCAACATCCAGTCCGCGCGCCGGATTTCGCGCCGTGCCCAATCCGGTATCGTCTGGGTGAACACCGTTCACAGCCTGCATCCCGGCTCCCCCTATGGCGGCTACAAGCAGAGCGGCGTTGGCCTGGAAATGGGCGAGGAAGCCATCCGGCAGCATATGCACATCAAGACGATCTGGAGCGAGGACGGGGACTGGCAAAGCCCCTGGGGCGCGCTTGTGCCGGCATGAGCGGGGATCGGCGCGAGGGGGCGCCTGCGCCCGAGTCCGAGTCCGGGCCCGAGTCCGAGCCCGCGCCCCGGACCGGCGGTGCGCCGCGGTCTGACGCCACCGCGGGGGAGGGCGCGGGATCGCATCCGGGCCTGAATACGGACCTGAGTTCGGGCCTGAACCCGGGTCTGAACATGGACCCGGACCCCGCGCTGCACCGGCGGATCGCCGGGGACGCGGCCGCGCTGCGCGGCTGGCTGGTCGATCTGCGCCGTGACTTCCACCGCCACCCCGAGCTTGGCTGGCGCGAGACCCGGACCACGCGCAGGATCGTGGCCGAGCTCGAGGCGCTGGGGTTCGAGACGACATCGGGCCGCGATCTGCTGGGCGATGCCGCCCGGCTCGGCAAAAGCCGCAGCCCGGTGCCGGGTGAAGGCGATACCGGCTGCATCGCCGTCCATGACACCGGGCGGCCCGGCCCCACCGTGTGCCTGCGCGTCGATATCGACGCGCTGCCGATCCCCGAGGCGGCGGAGGACCACATTCCGGCCGAAGCGGGGTTCGCCTCGGCCGCGGAGGGGGTGATGCACGCCTGCGGCCACGACGGGCATATCGCGATCGGGCTGGGGGTGGCGCGCCTTGTCGGACCGCTGCTCGCGCGGGAGCGCGCGGGCGGTCGGGTGAAGCTGCTGTTCCAGCCCGCCGAAGAGGGCGGGCGCGGCGCGCGTGCCGTCGTCGATGCGGGCTGGCTGGAAGACGTGGATCTGCTGATCGCCGTCCATCTGGGACTGGGCGTGCCGAGCGGGTCGGTCGCACTCGGGGTCGACGGCTTTCTGGCGACACGGAAATTCGCGGTGACCCTCGACGGGCGGGCGGCGCATGCGGGCAAGGACCCGCAGTCGGGCCGCAACGCCTTGCTGGCCGCGTGCCAGATGGTGACCGGCCTGCACGCGCTGGCGCAATCGGGCGCGCGGGGGGTGCGTGTGAACGTGGGCCTGCTGGAGGCGGGAACCGCGCTCAACATCGTGCCGGCCTCGGCGCGGTTCGAATTCGAGATCCGGGCCGCGGCCAACGACACGCTGGAGGACCTGGACCGCCGCTGCCGTCGCCTGGTGACGGCAACAGCCACCGCGCATGGGATCGGCAGCGAGATCGAGCTGCGCGGCAGCGCCGATGCCTGGGCCAACCCTGCCGATGTGGCGACCTGGGCCGAGGGCGTGAACCGGGCGTCCGGTGCCTATGAGCACGCGCTGCGCGGCTTTTCCTTCGACGCGAGCGAAGATGCGACGGTGCTGGCCAACGCGGTTGCGGCGCATGGCGGCCGGGCCGGGATATTCGTGCTGGGGGCCGATCTGGCCAGCGGACACCACACGCCGCAGTTCGATTTCGACGAGGCCGCGCTCGTGCCCGGGGTGCAGCTTGTCACCGCGATGCTGGCCACCGCGCTGGCGCGGGCGGAGGGGGACGGCGGCGCATCGGGCGGCGGCTGAGCGCGCCGGGCGGAGGACGCGGCGGGCGCCGCGGCGCGCGCGGGGTGGTCGGCGGATCGGCAGGTTCACCGGGTCGTCCGCGGTCTGGTCCGCAGTAGGGCGCATCGTCTGGCGCATCATTTGTCCCGTCGCTTGCCCCTGCGCGCGGGGCGCCTATGCTCGTGCGGGAACCAGGCAGAGGGGGTCACATGCGTATTCTGTTCACCGGCGGATCGGGCAAGGCGGGGCGGCATGTGCTGCCCTTCCTGCTGGAATGCGGGCATCGGGTGGTGAATGCCGACCGTGTGCCGCTGGGCCATCCGGGCGTCGACGATCTTCGGGTGGAGCTGACCGACAGCGGCCAGGTCTTCAACGCGATGAGCGCGCTTGCCGGGCTCGACGAGCTGGAGGCCGAACGCGTGCCGCGCTATGACGCGGTGGTCCATTTCGCCGCCCTGCCGCGCATTCTGATCGAGCCCGACAACGAGACCTACCGCGTCAACGTGCTGTCGACCTACAACGTGCTGGAAGCGGCGGTGAAGCTGGGCATTCCCAAGGTCATCTTCGCCTCGTCGGAAACCACCTACGGCATCTGCTTCGCGCAGGGCGAGATGCGCCCAGACTATTTGCCCGTGGACGAGGCGCACCCGACGGTGCCGCATGACAGCTATGCCATGTCCAAGGTCGCGGGCGAGGCCGCGGCGCGCAGCTTTCAGGCGCGCAGCGGCATCGACATCTACGGGCTGCGCATCAACAACGTGATCGAGCCGCATGAGTATACCCGCGACTTTCCCGCCTATCTGGAAGATCCCGCGCTGCGGCGGCGCAACATCTTCGCCTATATCGACGCGCGCGATCTCGGGCATATGGTCGACTGCTGCCTGCGCACCGACGGGCTGGGCTATGAGGTGTTCAACGTCGCCAATCCCGACCTGTCGGTGGGGCTGAGCAACGCCGAGCTGCGCGCGCGGTTCTATCCCGACGTGCCGCTCAAGCGGGACATGGGCGGGGACGAGACCTTTTACGCGATCGACAAGGCGCGGCGGATGGTGGGCTTTGCCCCCCGCCACGGCTGGCGCGCGGCGCTCGGGCTGCCGTCGCCGGATTGAGGCTGTCGGCTCGGAGGGCCGGATCAGGGCGGACCGGGGCCGGGATGGTGCGGGGCCGGTCTGCGTCGGGTCGGCTGGCGCTCAGCCCTTGGCGATGCGCAGCAGTCCCGCGCCTATGATGGTGACCAGGGTGGCCGCGACCTTCGCCAGGTCGAGCCGTTCGCGCAGGAAGCCCACCCCGATCAGCAGCGCAAAGACGATCGAGGTTTCGCGCAGCGCGGTGACCAGCGCGATGGGCGCCAGCGTGAAGGCCCAGACCACCAGCGCATAGGCCAGGTAGGAGGCGCTGCCCCCGATCAGCCCCAGGCGCAGCAGCCGGGGATCGCGCGGCAGGCGCCGCAGCAGGTCGGGCTTGGCGAGGGCCGTCCAGGTGCAGAACACCGCCGCATTGCCGAGCGCGGCCCAGGTCCAGTAGCCGAGCGCGGTGCCCGCCGCCCGCGCGCCTGCGCCGTCGACCAGCGAATAGGCGGCGATGAACGTCCCGGTGCCGAGCGCCATGCCCACCGCGCGCGGATTGCGCGTGCCATCCGCGCGGCGCACCAGCGCGAGCGACAGGATGCTCGCCGCGATCAGCCCGATCGCCAGCAGTTCGGTGCGGGCAAGCGTCACCCCCAGCAGCCCCACCGAGACCGCCGCCACGATCAGCGGCGCCGATCCGCGTGCGATCGGGTAGACTTGCGTGAGATCGCCGATCCGGTAGCCCGCGATCAGGAACAGCTGATAGCCCAGATGCAGCGCGATCCCCGTCAGAAGCCAGGGCAGCCCGTCCGCCGCGGGAACCGGCACCAGCGGCAGCACGACAAGCGCGAGCGGCACATGGCCGATCACGACGGCGGCCATGGAGCTATGGGCATCCCCGCCGCCCTTGACGATGGCATTCCAGGTGGCGTGCAACAGCGCCGCCATCAGCACCGTGCCGAAGACCAGCGGCGTCACGCGCCGCGCCCCGGCAACACGCGCCGCGCGGGGGCGCCCCGCGGCCTTGGCGAAATGGGCACGGCAGGCGAAGCTGGCACGGTCATGAAAATCCCCGGTCGAAGCGATCTGTCCGACAGCTAACACGCGCCCATCGCACCGTCACGCGGCATTCACGGCACGCGACCGCCCTGCGCCGAGGTGCATGTGGACCGGCATGGCTGCCCCTCGCATGAATGGACCCGTCCGCCGAGCGGCCATATTCCGCGCGGGTTCGGCCAATGGACGATCCCAAGGGCTTTTTCCGATCCTGCGTGACGATCCCGCGCAGCGGGAGCCGGGCCGCGCGGTGCTGCACGCCGGGCTGGAGGCGCTTGCCGGGATCCCGGAACGGGCGGCGCACCGGCCTACTCTCCGTAGGGGACCCAGATGTTCTTGATCTGTGTGGCGTGGCGCAGGAACAGCTCGCCTTCGGTCTCGGGCGCCGACCAGTCCCAGGCGCGGCCGCCGTCGGTGAACACGCGCTTGAGGTTGCCGGTGGAGAGGTTTTCGACCGACCGCGCCAGATCCGCGGTGCCGAAGGCCCAGAGGGCATCGACCTCGTTGTGTCGGGCAAGCTCGGCCCCAAGGTCCGCGGCGCTGCCGGTGAGGATATTGAAGACGCCCGCCGGGACGTCCGAGGTTTCCAGCACCTGATAGAAATCCGTGGCCGAGAGCGGATGCATTTCCGAGGCCACGGCGACGACGCGGTTGCCCATGGCGATGAGCGGCGCGGTGGTGCTGATCAGACCCAGCAGCGGCGCCTCGTCCGGGCAGATCACCCCGGCGATGCCGATGGGCTCGGGCACCGCGAGGGCGAGACCGCGCATCGGGGGCAGGTGCACCGTGCCTTCGTATTTGTCGGCCCACGCAGCATAGCTGAAGAGCCGGGCCACGGAGGCGGAGACCTCGGCGCGGGCCTGTTCGGGCTTCGCGCCCGTTTGCAGGCGCAGCCGGTCGGCGAATTCCGCAGCGCGGGCGGAGAGGTTTTCGCCCATGTAATAGAGGATCTGCGCGCGGTTGTGCTGGCTTTTCGAGCCCCAGCCGGCGGCGGCGCGCGCCGCTTCCACCGCGTTGCGGATGTCCTTGCGGTTCGCCACGCCGACCTCGCCGAGCACCGAGCCGAGCGCCTCGCCCCCGGCGCCGGTCACCGGGCGGGCGTAGCCGCCGTCGGGCCGGGCCTGCTTGCCGCCGATGTAGAATTTCGCGGTCCGGTCGACGGTGTCGAGCGCGAAGCCCCGGGCCTTGGCGGGCGGGCCGGGTTTGCGCGCGGGCATCCTGGCGAAGGCCCGCGGCTTGAGGTAGTCGAAACAGCCCTCGCGCCCGCCCTCGCGCCCGAAGCCGCTTTCCTTCACCCCGCCGAAGCCCACGCCCGCATCCATGACATTGGTGCAGTTGACCCAGACGATGCCTGCCTGCACCTGCGCGGCCAGATCGAGCGCGAGGTTGATGTTTTCGCTCCAGACGCTGGCGGCGAGGCCGTAGCGGGTGTGGTTGGCAAGCTGGACGGCCTCCTCCGGGGTGCGGTAGGTCATGGACACGGCGACCGGGCCGAAGATCTCTTCGCTTGCCGCGTCGCAGGTGGGCGGCACGTCGCGCAGCACCGTCGCCGGGTAGAAGCTGCCGCCCTCGGGCAGGGCGGTTTCGGCTTGCAGCAGCGTGGCGCCCGCGGCGACCGCGCGCTCGACCATCCCGGCGATGCGGTCGCGCTGTGCGGCGTCGATGATGGCGCTCATGTCGATGGTCTTGTCCAGCGACGGGCCGATGCGCAGCGTCTTCATCCGCGCGGCCAGACGGGCGTGGAAGGTTTCGGCGACGCCCTCCTGCACGATCAGGCGAGAGCCCGCGCAGCAGACCTGACCCTGATTGAACCAGATGGCATCGACCACGCCTTCGACGGCGGCGTCGAGATCCGCGTCCTCGCAGACGATGAAGGGCGATTTGCCGCCAAGTTCCAGCGTCAGGGATTTGCCGCTGCCCGCGGTCGCCTCGCGGATGCGGCGCCCGACCTCGGTGGAGCCGGTGAAGGCGACCTTATCGACATCTTCATGCGCGGCGAGCAGCGCGCCGGTTTCGCCGTCGCCCGTGACGATGTTCAGAACGCCCTCGGGCAGCCCCGCCGCCTGCGCCAGTTCGGCAAAGAGCAGCGCGCTGAGCGGCGTCGCCTCGGCCGGTTTCAACACCACCGTGTTGCCGAGCGCCAGCGCGGGCGCGACCTTCCACGCCAGCATCAGCAGCGGAAAGTTCCAGGGGATGATCTGCCCGACCACGCCGAGCGGGTCGTAGCCCGCGAACTGGCTGTCCTGAAGCTGCGCCCAGCCCGCATGGTGGTAGAAATGGCGTGCCGCGAGCGGGATGTCGATATCGCGGGTTTCGCGGATCGGCTTGCCGTTGTCGAGCGCCTCGACCACCGAAAGAAGGCGCGCGTTGCGCTGGATGATCCGCGCCAGGGCGTAGAGTTTGCGCGCGCGGTCGTGGCCGGGCAGGGCGGCCCATGTCCTTTGCGCCTTGCGTGCGGCGGCGACCGCGCTGTCCACGTCGGCCGCGCCGCCCTGCGTGATGGCGGCCAGCCGCTGCCCGGTGGCGGGCTCGACCGTGTAAAAGCCGCGGCCGGGCGCGGTGAAACCGCCGGCGATGAAATGGCCGAAACGCCCGTCATGGGCGGTCAGCCACGCGCGCGCCTGGCTGTCGTCTTCCTTGCTGGGGGCGTAGTCCATGCTGTCGAAAAAGCTCGCGATTGTCATTGTGTCTTATCCGATCGGATGGCGACGGGCCGCGCTGTAGGCCCCGGTTGCGCGGTGTTCGAGTTGCCGCTCGATGTCGCCCAGAAGCGACGAGGCACCGATGCGGAAAAGATCCGGTTGCAGCCAGGCGTGGCCCAGCTCCTCCTTCATCAGGGCGAGATAGCTCAGCACGTCCTTCGCCTTCGACACGCCGCCGGCGGGTTTGTAGCCGATGTTGATGCCGGTCATGTCCCGGTACTGCCGAATGGCGCGCAACATGGTCAGCGACACCGGCAAGGTCGCGTTGACGCCCTCTTTCCCGGTGGAGGTCTTGATGAAATCGGCCCCCGCCATCATGCACACGAGGCTGGCCCTGGCCACGTTGCGCAGGGTTTTCAGATCGCCGGTGGCGAGGATCGTCTTGATGTGGGCCTGTCCGCAGGCGGCGCGGTAATCGCGCACCTCGTCGTAGAGCGCCTGCCAGTTGCCGACGAGCACATGCTCGCGGGTGATGACGATGTCGATCTCCTGCGCGCCGTCTTTGACCGAGGCTTCGATTTCCGCGAGCTTGGTCGCATGCGGCGCCAGCCCCGCGGGAAAGCCTGTCGAGACGGCGGCGACCGGGATGCCGGTTCCCGCCAGCGCATCCACGGCGGCGGCGACAAAGCGGTGATAGACGCAGACCGCGCCGGTCGTGATGCGCCGGTCGCCCATGCCGAGCGCCTCGAGCAGGTCCGGGCGCACCGGCTGCGCGGCCTTGGCGCATAGCCTGCGCACGCGCCCTTCGGTGTCATCGCCGTTGAGCGTGGTCAGATCGATGCAGGTCACCGCCTTCAGCAGCCAGGCGCCTTGCGCGTCGCCCTTGACCGCGCGGCGGCCGGGCAGGGCGGCGGCACGGCGTTCGGCGGCGGAGCGGTTCACCCGCACCGATTGCACGACCGACAGGTCCAGCGGCAGCCCGGGATTGCGCGCCGGGCCTTGCGTCTGACCGTCGGGGGGCGTCGAGGGTGCAGAAGAGGGCGCGGAGAAGGGCGCGGGAGAGGACGGCGACAGGGCGGCGGCTTGAGACATTGCGAAACCTTGTTGCGTGGCAAGACCGCCCCGGTGGGCCGCAGCGGAGGTTATCCGCATCCTACGCCTGCGTGTTTCGATTGCAACCTGTTTTTGTTACAACTATAACATCTCCGAGCAGGAGCAGACCGCATATGACCCACTCGGCACGCCGGGGCCTTGCGAAGGGCCGGAAGGACGCGCGCTTGCAGCTGTTGCAGCGGGCCGTGGCGCGCGATGGTGCCATGCATGTGCGCGCCGCGGCGGACCTGCTCGGGGTTTCCGAGATGACCGTCCGGCGCGATCTGCGCGACGGCTCCGGTTCGTTGCAGTTTTTGGGCGGCCATATCGTGCTGTCGCAGGAGGTCGTTCGCCGGGCGCCCTATGATCTGAGCGCGGCGGCGGACATCAACCAGCCCGCCAAACGTGCCGCCTGTGCGGCCTGCCTGCCGCTGGTGCGCGCGGAGGATACGCTGTTCGTCGACTGCGGCACGACCCTGCCCCATCTGGTGGCGTTGCTGCCCGACGACATGGAGCTGACCGTTATCTGTTACGCTTTGAACATCGCGGACATGGTGGTGCGCAAGCCGAATATCCGGCTTGTCCTGCTGGGCGGGGCGTATCATCCGCCGACGGCCTCCTTCTATCCGACGGAGGAGGACAAGACGCTGGAGGCCTATGCCATAACCCGGGCCTTCATGTCGGCCGCGGGTGTCGATGAAAGGCTGGGGGTGAGCTGCACCACCTTCCGCGAGGCGGCGCTGAAGCGCGCGGCGATGGCGCGGGCGCAAAGCCGGGTGCTGGTGGCCGACCGCTCGAAGTTCGGCCAGGTCCAGGCCGCAAGCTTCGCCGCCCTGACGGATTTCGAGCATATCGCGAGCGAGAGCGGCCTTTCGCGGCCCTGATCTGGTCGGCTCGATTGCGCCGGCTTGGGTTTGGGGGCCAATTCGGGCGCGGTCCGGGTGCGTCTCACCTGCACCGCCGGGCCGCGCCTGCCCTTCACCCTGCGCTGTTCGCGGCGATGATCCGATCCGCCAGCGTGCCAAGGTCATCGGCCGCGAGGTCGGGGGGCGGCGCGTCGGGGACGTGCAGCACGCTGTTGTTGGGACGCCGGATGAAGGCGCCCTGCCAGCCCGCGGCCTGGGCGCCGATGGTGTCCCACAGGTGGCAGGCGACCATGCAAAGCTGCGGCGGCGGGGTGCCCAGCCGATCCTGCACCATCGCATAGGTGTCGGGATGGGGCTTGAACTTGCCGACCTCGGCCACGCTGAAATGATGGTCGAAACACGCCGCGATACCCGCCTTTTCCATCGGGGTCGGCGCGGGCGCGGGCGCGGAATTGGTCAGGGTCGCCAGCGTGAAGCCCGCCTCGCGCAGCCGGGCGAGGGCGGGTTTCACATCCGCATAGGCGGGCATGGCGCCGATCCGCGACTTCAGCTCGTCGACGTCGCGATCGGCAAGCTGCACCTTCTTGTTGTCGGCGACCATGCGCAGGACGCCTTCGGCCAGGGTGCCGAAGGGCGCGTAGCGCCCCGAGAGGGTCATCGTCTGCGCATAGAGGATCAGCTCCGCGAACCATTCGCGCATGACGGAGCCGGCGCCGAACAGCCGTTCGAAAAGCGGCTCCAGCGTGGTGATGTCGAGCAGGGTTTCATTGACGTCGAAGACGATGCAGGAGACCGGCTTGGGGTCTGACATGGGCGATTTTCCTTGTCTGGGTTGATGGGTCTCGGCTGAGGGCGCTGAGGCGGAAGGTAAACCGATTTCGCGCGCGCGCCACCGTCGCGTGCCCCCTTCACCGTCGCGCGTCACCGTCGCGCGCCACGGGGCGGCGTCACGGGTTGGTCACGGGCGCGGCGTCAGGGGTTGGGACGCAGGATCACCTTGGGCGCCGCCGTCGCGCCCGCGCGGATGTCGGCGAAGGCGCGGGCGCCCTCGCCCAGCGGGCGGTCTTCGGTCCAGTCCAGCGCGCCAAGCCGCCCGTCGAAGATCGCTTGCGCCGTCTGGCGGAAATCCTCGGCCGTATAGGTGTAGCAGCCGATGAAGGTGATCTCGGCCAGCGTCATGCGGCGGATGTCCAGCCCGCCGCGATCCTCGCCCAGGCCGATATGGACGATGACGCCGCCGGGGCGCACCTGCGCGGAGGCGGTTTCGCGCGTCGCGGCAAAGCCCACGCCGTCCAGCACGATGTCGAACAGAAGCGCAGGGTCCAGCGCGTCGGGGCCCAACACCGTCTGCCCGCAGCGGTCCCGGAGATAGGCGCGCCGGATGGGGTTGGGTTCGAGCACGGTAACCTCGGCCACGCCCTGCGCCGCGAGGCTCAGCGCGCCGCCCAGCCCGATGGCGCCGCCGCCCAGCACCAGCGCGCGCGCGCCTTCCGTGCCCCCCAGTGCGGCCAGGCCCAGCCGCGACCCATGCCAGCCGCAGGCGATCGGTTCGGCCAGCGCCGCCTGGCCCATGGGCACGGCATCGGGAACGGTCACCAGGTTGCGCGCGGGCATGGCGACCCATTCGGCAAAGGCGCCTTCGCGCGGCGGCATCGAGATGATCTGCCGCTGCGGGCAGATGTTGTCGCGCCCGGCGCGGCAGGCGGGGCAATTGCCGCAGGTGACCAGCGGGTTGATCGTCACCCGCGCGCCGTCGCGCGGCCCGCCGGTGATCACGCCCGCGGCCTCATGCCCCAGGATCAGCGGCGCGGGGCGGCGCGCGTCATGGCCCAGATAGGCGTGCATGTCCGATCCGCAGATGCCCACCGCCTCGATGCGGATCAGATGTTCGTCCGCGCGGGCGCGGGGTTCGGGCACATCGCGGTAGACCAGCGTTTCCGGCGCGTCATAGACCAGGGCTTTCATCTTGCGGTGAACCCCCCGTCGACCATCAGGACCTGCCCCGTCACATAGGCCGAGGCCTGCGAGCAGAGAAACAGCAGCGGGCCGTCCAGATCCTCCAGCTGACCATTGCGGCCCAGGCAGGTCTGCGCGGCGTTGCGCGCGGCGCGGGCGGGATCGTCGAAGACCGCCTGCGTCAGCTCGGTGGGAAAGAACCCCGGCCCGATCGCGTTGGCGGTGATGCCCTGCGGGGACCACGCCTCGGCCATCGCGCGGGTCATTTGCGCCACGCCGCCCTTGGCCGTGCCATAGGCGATGCCGCCGGGACAGGCGCGCGTTGTCTGCAGAGAGGCAAAATTCACGATCCGCCCCCAGCCGCGCCGCCGCATCGCGGGCACCAGCGCCTGGCTGAGGAAAAAGGGCGCGCCAAGGTTCAGCGCCATCGTGATGTCCCAGCCTTCGGGGGTGACCTCATCCGCGGGCTGGCGGGTGTTGATCCCGGCGGCGTGCACCACGATGTCGGGCGCGCCGAAGGGCTGCACGATCTCGCAGGCGATGTCGGCGATAGCATCGCGGTCGGACAGATCCGCCGTGACCGAGGCCGCCTGAGGCCCGACCTCGGCGCACCACGCGGCCAGCGCATCGGCGCGGCGGGCGACGCCCACCACCCGCGCGCCCGCCGCCGCCAGCACCGTCGCCGCGCGGCGGCCCAGCCCGGAACTGGCGCCGGTCACGCAGGCGACGCGGCCCGTCAGGTCGAACAATGCGCGCGGATCAGCCATTGGCGGTCAGGTCGAACTGTTCGCCGGGGAAATACTTGGCCAGCCGCACGTCGGCGCTGCGGGCGTGGCCTTCCATGCCCTCCAGCCGGGAAATCCGCGCCGTCGCCTCGGCCACGCCCTTGGCGCCTTCGCGGGTGGCGCGCTGCCAGGTCACCATCTTCATGAACTTGTGCACGCTCAGCCCGCCGGTATAGCTGGCCGCGCCCGAGGTGGGCAGCACGTGGTTGGTGCCGCTGGCCTTGTCGCCATAGGCCACGGTCGTCTCTTCGCCCAGAAACAGCGAGCCGTAGCAGGTCAGCCGCCCCAGCCACCAATCCAGATCCCGCGCCTGCACGGTCAGATGTTCGGGGGCGTAGGCGTCGGAGGTGGCGGCCATTTCCTCGCGGCCGACGCAGACCATCACCTCGGCATAGTCGCGCCAGGCGGCGGCGGCGTTTTCGCGGTTGACCTGGGGCAGATCCGCGATCAGCCGCGGCACCAGATCCATGACCTTCTCGGCCAGCGGGCGGTGATCGGTGACCAGCCAGACCGGCGAGTTGTAGCCATGTTCCGCCTGGCTGACCAGGTCGGTGGCCACGACATGCGCGTCGGCGGTGGCGTCGGCCAGGATCAGGCTGTCGGTGGGGCCCGCGATCATGTCGATGCCCACGCGCCCGAAGAGGATGCGCTTGGCCTCGGCGACGAACTGGTTGCCGGGGCCGACGAGGATGTTGGCCCTGGGCAGGTCGAACAGCCCGAAGGTCATCGCCGCGACCCCCTGCACCCCGCCGATCGCCATGATCGTATCCGCGCCGCAGATATGCGCGGCATAGACGATGGCGGGGGCCACGCCGACGCCGGGGCGCGGCGGCGAGCAGGCCATGATGTGGCTGCACCCGGCGACCTTGGCGGTGGTCACCGTCATGATCGCGCTGGCGATGTGGCTGTAGCGCCCGCCCGGCACGTAGCAGCCCGCCGCATCCACCGGGATCGCGCGCTGCCCGGCCGTCAGCCCCTTCACCACCTCGCATTCGACGTCGCGCACGGTGGCTTTCTGCGCCTCGGCAAAGCGGCGCACGTTGTCGTGGGCAAAGCGGATGTCGGCCTTCAGCCGGTCGGGCACCTTGGCGCAGGCGGCGTCGATCTCCGCCTGGCTCAGGATGATGTTGCCGTCGTATTTGTCGAACCTGGCGGCGTATTCCAGCGCCGCCGCCTCGCCGCGCGCCTCGATGTCGTCGAGGATGCCCTGCACGATCTGGTGCACGTCCGAGGCATCCGATTTCGAGGTCAGCGGCGCTTTCTTGAGGTAGTCACAAGCCATGTCGGTAGGGTCCTATTTGTAGATGTCGGGAAGCAGCGTCGTCGAAATCGCCGGGATATAGGCGATCAGCAGGACGACGATCAGCATGAAGAAGACGAAGGGCAGCGCGCGTCCGGCGATCTTGAGGATGGATTCGCCCGTGATCCCCGAGACGACGAAGAGGTTCAGCCCCAGCGGCGGCGTGATGAACCCCACGCCCAGCGCGGTGATCATCATGATCGAGAACTGGATCTCGTTCATGCCGATGTTGTCGGCCAGCGGTTTCAGGATCGGGGCCAGGATCACGATGTTGGGCGTGGTTTCCATCACGCAGCCGGCCGCGATCAGGATCGCGATCATCAGCAGGATCAGGATCGTGGGGTCGTCGGTCAGCGAGGTCACCGAATAGACGAACCCCTGCGGCACGCCCATGATCGCCAGCGCCTGGGCCAGCGGCAGCGAAAAGGCGATGATCGGCAGGATCACCCCGCTGACCTTGGCCGAGCTGAGCAGCATCTGCGGAAAATCCGACAGCCGCAGCGTGCCCAGGATGAAGCCGATGATGATGGTGACCACCACCGCCGTCGCGCCCGCCTCGGTCGGGGTCAGCCGCCCCGAAAAGATGCCGTAGAAGATGATGCCGGGCACGATGAAGGCATACCACCCCGACAGCAGCGCCTGTCCCAGGTTGCGCGCCCATTCCGACGCGGTCATCAGCCCGCCGCCCTCATAGCCGTAGATCCGGTTCATCACGATGTTGGTCAGCAGGATGGACAGCAGGATCGCGGTGCCGGGGATCAGTGCCGCCAGGAACAGCGTCGAGGCCGAGATGCCGAGCACCAGCCCGATGATGATATAGGCGATCGAGGGCGGGATCAGGATGCCGGTGCAGGCGCCCGCCGCGACCAGCGCGCAGGCATAGGGGCGCGGGTAGCCCGACTCGACCAGCCGGTCGATGGTCATCCGTCCGACCGCCGCCGCCCCCGCCGCATCCGATCCCGAGATCGCCGAGAACATGCCGCAGACCAGCACCGTCGCGCTGCCGAAGCCGCCCCGGGCCCAGCAGGTCAACGCCTCGGCCACGTCGAGGAATTTCCGGCTGAGCCCGGTGCGCACCAGAACGTCGCCGGTCAGGATGAACAGCGGCACCGCCGTCAGCGCGAAGGCGTCGATCCCGTCGAACAGGCTTTCGCCGATCAGCGACAGCGGCAGGTCGCCCGACATCACCAACATGCCGATCGCCGCCACCCCGATCGCCGCCCAGACCGGCACCGCCAGCGCGCAGAGCGCCACGAACATGATCACCGGCAGGTAGAACGACCAGTCGAGCACGACCGACTGTTCCTGCAACGTGTTCCAAAGCATCGCGCGCCCCCCTCAGTCGAACAGCTTGTCGCCTTCGTAGACGGGCGTGCCGTCGCGAAGGCTGCGCAGATCGCGCAGGAAGGATTGCGTCAGGCGCAGGATCATCAGACCGAAACCCAGCGGAACCGCCATCAGGAACCAGACCATCGATATGCGCAGCCCGTGGCTGACCGATCCGAATTTGGCCGAGACCATCACCGTCTCGAACGACCAGTAGAGCGCCACGGCGGCGACCGCGAACATCACCAGATCGCCGAACATGTAGACCGCCGCCTTGGCGCGCGGCCCCAGGTAGTGCAGCATCACGTCGATGCGGATGTGCCCGCGTTCGCGCACCGCCGCGGCGGCGCCGACCCAGGCGAGATAGATGAAGCTGTAGCGCACGATTTCTTCGCCCCAGATGGAGGAATAGGCAAAGATCTCGCGGCGCAGGACCTCGACCGCCATGGTGGCGACGAGCATCACGTAAAAGACCAGAAGCGCCCATCTTTCGGCGTTCGCATCCAGCAGGCGAATGATCCTGAGCATGGCATTCTTTCACAAACGAGTGCAGACGCGGGGCCGGGGTCGCATTGGCGATCGGCCGCGCGCGGTCCTGTCCGGGGCTTGTCGGTCGCGACACGAGGTGGCGTTGCGGGGCGGAAAGGGGACGGAAAAGGGGGGCGGCGCGGCTTCGCGCGCGCGCCCCGCCCGTTCAGGCGTCGTGGACGTAATAGCGCCCGCGGGTGCCTGCGGCTTCTTCCAACTTGGCGAAGGCGTCCATCGAGCCGGCCAGCTCGGTCTTGAACTGGTCCCATTCCGACCGCTGATAGCCGCCCGCCTCTTTCCAGGCGCCCAGCTGGTCGTCGGTCAGCGAATGGAACTCCACCCCCGATTTGCGCAGCTCGGCCATCGCATAGGCGCGCGCACCGGGCACTTTGGCGAGGTTCTGCTGGCCGGTGATCTCGCCCGCGAATTCCACCGCGTCCTGCAGGTCGCTCGGCAGGGCGTTGAACCATTCCAGGTTGATCGAATAGACCTGACTGTCGGGCACCGCCTGGGTAAAGGTCACATGGCTGAGGATGTCCTTGAAACCGAAGGTGTAAAGCGCACCCACCGCCGGGTCGAGCGCATCCGCGACGCCCTGTTTGATGGCCGAAGGCGTCTCGCCCCAGGCGACGGGCGTGGGGTTGGCGCCGACCATGCGGTAATACTGTTGCAGCATCTTCGATCCGGGCACGCGGAACTTGACGCCCTTCAGATCGTCGGGGGCCATCACCGCGCCCGCGCCGCCCTTGCGCACCGCGACGACGCGCGGGTCGATCACCACGTAGAACAGCGACTTGAACCCGGAGGCCTCGACCTTGGGGTGAACCTCCTTTTTCCAGGCGTCGGAATGCACCAGGTTGGTGAACCGCTGGTTGGAGCCGCAGAAATAGGGCAGGTTGATCAGATCAACCGCGCTGGCGAAGGGCGCGAAATTCGCCAGCGAATGCTGCGCGCCCTGGATGGTGCCTGCCTGGACCTTCTGGACCAGCGCACCGCCCACACCCAGCTGGCCGCCGGGGGCGAGCTTGACGTAGATCTTGCCGTTGCTGGTGTTCTGGATGTTTTCCTTCAGGTCGAGCTGCATCAGCGGGTAGCTGCGCGACGCGCCCAGCACATAGGCGGTCGCGATGGTCATCACATGCTCCGCCGCCTTTTGCTTGTCACGCTCCTCCGACGCGGTCTGCGCGGCGGCGGGGGCCGACCAGAGCGTGCCGGCCGCACCCGCGACCATCGCGGCGGTAAAGCCGCCCGCGCTTGCCAGACGCAGGAAATTGCGCCGCGTGGCCGACTCCAACTCTTTGCTTTCGCTGTCCATCATTCATCCTCCCAGTGAATTTCAGTGATCTATGCGCCGCCGTCCCGTTTGTTTCGGATGGCTTCTCGCTTGAGGATCGCCACGACGAAAAACACCGATGCTCCCAGCAGCATCAGCATCTCTCCCACGTCGCTCAGGAACACCTTGCCGCCCGTCGAGCCGATGATGACATCGGCCGCGAAGATCGCGAACAGGATGGCGGCTATCAGCATCGACATTGCGGCGAACTCCGGCATTACGGCGATTCTGTCAAAAATGTAAGCGCTTACAAATTTCAATGCAAGCGCTTACATTTTGCCTTCCGCGCCGCTACATTGCAAGACCGCGCGGCGCCCTGCGCGCCGCCCACAAGGATGCCCCCGCGATGAAAGGTCTCAGAACCACCCCCACGTTGCAGGACGTCGCCCTCCGGGCGGGGGTCTCGACGGCCACGGTCTCGCGCTGTCTGAACACGCCGCAGCAGGTCGTCGAGAAGACGCGCCTGAGGGTCATGCAGGCGGTGCGCGATCTGGGCTATTCGCCGAATTTCGTGGCCCGCGCGATGGTGGCGCGGCGTACCAACACCATCGGCGCGATCATCCCGACGATGGAAAACGCGATCTTCGCGCGCGGCCTTCAGGCCTTTCAGGAGGAGTTGAACGCCCAGGGGTTCACGCTGCTCGTGGCCAGCTCGTCGTACCGGCCGGATCTGGAGGAGACGCAGATCCAGTCGCTGGTCGCGCGGGGTGCGGATGCGCTGCTGCTGATCGGGCATGACCGCGACCCTGCGATCTACGAATTCCTCAGGCGGCAGGACAAGCCTGCGCTCGTCGCCTGGACATATGATCCGGCGGCCGGGCAGGCCTCGATCGGGTTCGACAACCGCGCCGCGATGCATGAGCTGACGGCGCGCGTCATCGCGCTGGGGCATGAGCGTCTGGCGCTGATCTCGGCGGAGACGGCGACCAACGACCGGGCGCGCAGCCGCCTTTCGGGGGCGCGGGACGCGATGCGCGAGGCCGGGCTTTGCGATGCCCGGCTGCACGTGATCGAGACGCCCTATGGCATCGGCAACGGTGCGCAGGCGTTCGAGGCGCTGGCCCGCGCGCCCGATCCCGCCACGGTGGTCATGTGCGGCAACGACGTGCTGGCCGTGGGCGCGCTGCGCCGCGCGCGCGAGATGGGGCTCGACGTGCCGGGGCAGGTGTCGATCACCGGCTTCGACGACATCGAGCTGGCGCAGGTCGCCGTGCCTGCGCTGACCACCATCCACGTGCCGCACCGCGAAATGGGGCGCCGCGCGGCCCGGATGCTGATCAAGATGGTCGAGGGCGAGGCGCCGCCCGATCCCGTCAGGCTGGAGACGCAGTTGATCTGGCGCGAGTCCCTCGGCCCGCCGGCGGGCGCTCGGGCGTAGCGGGCGGAGCTCGGCGACGGGCCCGGCCGTGCCAGCCCCGATGGCCGCGTCAGCGCGCCGGGGCGTGCTGGGTCCGGCCGATCGGCGCGGCGGGGTCCATGGCGCGGTAGGCGTGCCATGTCGCATGGCCGAGCAGCGGAAAGACCACCACCAGCCCGACAAAGACGGTGGCGACCGAGGCGATGAACAGCGCCAGCACGATCGCGCCCCAGGTCAGCATGACCGGCAGGTTGGCCCAGACCGTCGCCATGCTGATGCCCATGGCCGACAGCGCGTCCGTCCGCTCGGTCAGCAGCATCGGCACGGCGAAGACGCTGATCGCGAAGGCGAAGGCCGCGAACAGCGCGCCGACGATGCTGCCCGCCGACAGCAGCGCCCAGCCGGTCGGGGTCAGCAGCAGCATCGGGATCAGCGCGTCGGTGCCGGGGAAGGGCACCATGCCGAAGAAGAGCGCATAGATCAGCACCGCCGCCCTGAGCCACAGCAGGAACAGCCCCAGAAGCATGACCCCCATGAAAAGCGCCTGATGGCCCGAACGGGGCCGCACGAAGATCATCCGCGCCAGGCCGATCCTTTCGCCCGCCTCCAGCGCGCGGCTCTTTTCGTAAAGGCCGTTGGCGATCAGCGGGCCGAGGACCATGAACCCCGAGAGCGCCGGAAACAGCGCATATTCGTAGCGGTACTGAAACAGCGCCCAGACCACGAGGAAGGAGAGCGCGAAGACGCTCAGCCCGTAGAGCAGGCTGGGCACGGGATTGATCCGCAGGTCGGACCAGCCCGCCCGCAACCAGGCGAAGGCCGCGCGCGGCGGAAGCGCGCGCGCCCGCGGGTTTTCGCGCGGCAGGGGGGGCACGAAACCGGGGATGTTCCTGTCGGGGGGGGGCGGCGCGTCGGGGTCGTTGGTGAAATCGCTCAGCATGAGGGTTTCGCCGCGCGCGGGGCGGCGCCTTTCGCGAATGGGTCATCGAGGACGCAATCGGGCTGCGAGCCGATGGCGATGGTGACGAGATGGGCGTTGGCCGCGACGAAGCCCGCGACGAGCAGACCGGCCGAGGTCATGGCCACAAGGCGCGGGCGGCTCATCGGGCCCGCTCCGCGCCGAGGTTCTGGATATAGAGCGTGAGCGCCATGCGGTCGGCGGTGGTAAGCCTGTCTTCCCAGGCGGGCATCCACCCCTGGCGGCCCAGCTTGACGGTTGCGACCATGGACGCCTCGTCGCCTCCGTAGATCCAGAAATCATCGGTCAGATCGGGCGCCCCGATCGTGCGGTCGCCCTTGGCGTTCTCGCCGTGGCAGCTTGAGCAGTTCTCGGCGAAGATCGCCTTGCCCTCGGCCAGGCGCTGCGGGTCGGCCTGCCCGTCGCCCGCCGACAGGGACCGGACGTAGCTGACCACGGTGCGGATCTGCGGGTCGCTCAGAATGCCGGTCGCGCCGAAGGCGAGCATCTGCGAGCTGCGGGTTTCGGGGTGGGGCGCGTTGATGCCCACGCGCAGCGTTTCCATGATCGTATCCGCATCGCCCCCCCAGAGCCACGCATTGTCGACGAGGCTGGGAAAGCCCGGCCCGCCCGCCGCGTCCGTGCCGTGGCAGGCCGCGCAATTGTCCCCGAAGAGGGCGGGCGCGGTGCCCGCGACATAGGCCATCAGGGGGGGCTCCTGCCGGATGTCCCGGGCCGGAAGCGTGGCCAGCGGTTGCGTCCGCGCGGCCCGCTCCGCGCTGGCGGCCGCAAGCTGGCGGTCGAGCCGCGTCTGGTCGTCGTAGCCCAGAACGCCCTTGGTGTAGGTCGTGACCAGCGGCCAGGCCGGCATCAGCACCCAATAGCCGAGCGCCCAGACGTGGGTGAGGCCGACGGCCCACCAGATCGCCCGCGGCACGCGGGTGTTCAGCTCGGTGATGCCGTTCCATTCGTGGCCGGTGGTCTCATGACCGCTCAGCGGATCGCGTTGCCTTACCGACATGGGCCGTCCTCATCGTCCAGAACGCTGTTGGCGGCCTTTTCGAAACGCGGTCCGAGCGAGGGCCAATAGGCGTAGAGGGTGATCGCCACCGACAGGGCGATCAGGTAGAGCAGCCCGAAGGACTTGGCGAAGGCGGATGTCGTCTCATAGTTCAGTTCCATGTCATTGCCCCCTCGGCGGTTGGGTTCTGGCGGGCAGGTCGGTCAGCCCGCCCAGGATTTGCAGGTAGGCGACGAGCGCATCCATTTCGCTCAGCCGGTCGCGGCGGCCGTCGAAGGCGCGCACGTTCGTCGCATCGCCGTAGCGGGCGAAGACACCGTCGGCGCGGTCCGTGTCGGGCAGCGCCTGACCCAGCGCGTCGCTCGCGGCGTTGGCGATCTGCGCGTCGGTATAGGGAACGCCCACCGTGCGCAGCGCGGCCAGCCGGTCGGGCAGGCTGGCGGTGTCGAGCGTCGCGTCGAGCAGGAAGGCGTATTGCGGCATCACCGATTGCGGCACCAGGGCGCGCGGATCGGCCAGATGGCGCACCTGCCAGTCGTCGGAATATTTCTCGCCCACCCGCGCAAGGTCGGGGCCGGTCCGTTTCGACCCCCAGAGCATCGGGTGATCGTACTGGCTTTCGACTGCCAGCGAATAGGGGCCGTAGCGGTCCACCTCATCCCTGAGCGTGCGGATCATCTGGCTGTGGCAGGCGTAGCAGCCCTCGCGGATGAAGATGTCGCGTCCCGCCTGTTCGAGCGGTGTATAGAGCCGCATGTCGGGGGCCGCCTCGACGGTGCCGTCGATGGTGAAGAGCGGCGCGATCTCGACCATGCCGCCCACGCCCGCGGCAAGGATGATGCCGGCCGCGAGGGTCATGGAATGCCGCTCGGCACGGTAGTGCGTCCTGGCGTGGAACTCGAAGAAGCGGGCGAAGGGTTTGAGGAGTGTCTTGAACATGGGTCTACTCCGCCGCCGGGACGGCAGGCTCGAGCGCCTCCGATCCGGTGGGATAGTCGCGTTGCGGGGTTCGGTGGGGCGCGGTGCGGATCGTCATCACCACGTTGAAGACGCAGATGACCGCCCCCGCCAGGAACATGGCGCCGCCGATGGCGCGCGCGATGTAATAGGGGTGCATCGCCACCAGCGTGTCGGTGAAGGAATAGGCGAGCGTGCCGCTTTCGGTGTAGGTGCGCCACATCAGCCCCTGGGTGATGCCGCTGTTCCACATCGCGAAGACGTAGATGACCGTCCCCGCGAGCGCGAGCCAGAAGTGCCATTCGACCAGCGCCGCGCTGTACATGGCCTGCCTGCGCCAGAGCAGGGGCACCACCGCATAGATCGACCCGAAGGTGATCAGCGCGACCCAGCCCATCGCCCCGGCATGTA
>NZ_JBRBUA010000006.1:0-51811 GCF_052826345.1 Brevirhabdus sp.
AGTCACTGTCATGGTGTTTTCCCCCACGTCGAGCTTTCATTCGGTTCATTTCGATCCGCGCGGCTTCTGGCTTCAGAAGGGCGGGATTTTCGGCAAGTCCACGCGCGGAATGCCGTTTTTCCGGCTGATCGGATTTTCCGCACGGGTCCGGGAGGAAGCGCGCAGGCAATCCATCTGGCGTCCGATGGGCGAGAAAGGTTGAGTGTGCGGCGAGGTTGGGGAATAACGGAGATACGGGCAGGTGCCCGTGTTTTCAGGCCTGGAAAACCATGCGGCGAAATCCATGCGGCGCGGCGCAGGTTTCTTCTGTCGAAAACACCGCAACAATCGGGCAGCGCGGTTGTTGCGGAAAAAATTGTGAGAGTTGAGTTATGAAAAACAAAGTCACGAAAGCCATTTTCCCCGTCGCGGGCATGGGAACGCGGTTCCTGCCGGCGACAAAGGCGATCCCCAAGGAAATCCTGACGTTGGTGGACCGCCCGCTGATACAATATGCCATCGACGAGGCCCGGGCGGCCGGGATCAAGGAGTTCATTTTCGTGACGTCGCGTGGGAAAAGCGCGCTTGAGGATTATTTCGACCACGCCCCCGAACTGGAACATTCGCTGCGCAAGAAGGGCAAGGACGAACTGCTCGAGGTGCTGAAGACCACCAACATGGACAGCGGCGCGATCGCCTACATCCGTCAGCACAAGGCGCTGGGGCTGGGGCACGCGGTCTGGTGCGCGCGTCGGCTGGTCGGCAACGAGCCCTTTGCCGTGATCCTGCCGGATGACGTGATCGCCGCCGAGACGCCCTGCCTGGCCCAGATGACCGAGGCTTTCGCCGAAACCGGCGGCAATATCGTGGCCGCGATGGAGGTGCCGCGCGACCGTGCCCGCGCTTACGGTATCCTCGACGTGAAAGAAGACATGGGATCGGTCGTGTCGGTCAGGGGCATGGTCGAAAAGCCCGAAACAGGCACCGAGCCGTCGAACCTGGCGGTTATCGGGCGCTATATCCTGACGCCCAAGATCATGCAGAACCTCAACAGGATGAAATCCGGCGCGGGCGGGGAAATTCAGCTCACCGACGCGATCGAACAGGAAGTCCGCAATGGCGGAGAGGTCTTCGGCTACCGCTTTCGCGGCCAGCGCTTCGACTGCGGATCGAAAGCGGGGTTTCTTCAGGCGACCGTGGCCTTCGGTCTGTCGCGTCCCGATCTGCGCGATGAATTCGGCGCCTATCTGACCGGCCTCACCCAGCAGCAACAGGCGGCGGAGTAGGAATGCCCCCATCCCGCGACGATCGGGCGGACGCTTCGGCCCCGCGCCCCGTGGTTCTGGTCACGGGCGGCGCGGGCTATATCGGATCGCACGCGTGCAAGGCGCTTGAACGCGATGGGTTCCTGCCGGTGAGCTATGACAATCTGTGCACCGGCTGGGCCGATGCGGTGAAATTCGGCCCGTTGGAACAGGGCGATCTGCTGAACCGCAAAAGGCTGGATGAGGTCTTTGCGCAGCACCGGCCCGTCGCCGTCATGCATTTCGCCGCCCTGTCGCAGGTCGGTGAATCGATGGCGCAGCCGGGGAAATACTGGCTGAACAACGCGCTCGGCTCGCTCAACCTGATCGAAGCGGCCACCGAGGCGCAATGCGGGGCCTTTGTCTTTTCCTCGACCTGCGCCACCTATGGCGATCAGGACGGCGTGGTGCTTGATGAGACTGCCGCGCAGCTGCCGATCAACGCCTACGGCGCCTCCAAACGCGCGATCGAAGACATGCTGGCGAATTTCGGCGAAAGCCACGGCCTGCGCAGCGTGATCTTTCGGTATTTCAACGTGGCGGGCGCCGATCCCGATGGCGACATCGGGGAATTTCACCGGCCCGAGACGCATCTGATCCCGCTGATGCTGGATGCGATCGACGGGCGCCGACCGGCGCTGACGGTCTTCGGCAGCGATTACGACACACCCGACGGCACCTGCATTCGCGACTACGTGCATGTCAGCGATCTGGTCGACGCCCATGTGCTGGGGCTGCGCTATCTGCTGGAAGGCGGCAACAGCCGGGTGTTCAACCTGGGCACCGGCACCGGCTTTTCCGTGCGAGAGGTGGTCGACAACAGCCGCGCCGTCACCAACCGCGACGTGCCGATTGTCGAAGGCGCGCGGCGCGCGGGCGACTGCACGCGCCTGGTGTCGGGCAGCACGCGCGCCAAGGCCGAACTGGGCTGGGCGCCCCGCCGGTCCGACATGGCGACGATGATCGCGGACGCCTGGCGGTGGCACCAGAATGGCCATTACGACCGCTGACCCCGACATGCGGCTGCTGGACCTGACCCGGCTCTTGTCGCGGGCGGGACGCGGGGCGATGACGGGGGTGGACCGGGTGGAGCGCGCCTATCTGGAGGCGCTGCTCGACGATCCGGCACCCTGCTGCTTTCTGATACGCACCGCACGGGGCTTCCTGCTGCTCGATCGGGAGGCGGGGCGCGTTCTTGCCGGTCATTTCGACGGCGCCCCCTGGGGCGCGCGCGATCTGCTGGCGCGCCTGTCGCCGAAGCTGGGCAAGATGCGCCAGCAGGCCGAGGCGACGACGCGCCGCCTTGCCTTCGCGCGGGCGCGGCGCGGTCTGCGAGGGGGCGGGCGCGGGCTGGCGCGGATGCTGGCCCGACATCTGCCGGCGCGGACGGTCTATTACAACGTCGGCCACAGCAACCTGCGCCACGATACCTTTTCATCGCTGAAAACCCTGCCCGGGCTGCGGATCTGCGTGCTGCTGCACGATACCATCCCGCTGGATCACCCGCAGTTTCAGACGGCGCGCTCCGTCGCAAGGTTCAGGCGCAAGTTGCAGGCGGTGGCGGATCACGCCGATCGGATCATCTACAATTCGCACCAAAGCCAAAGCGATGCCGAGCGGCACCTGGGCGCGATGGGCCGCTGCCCGCCGGGGGTCGTGGCGCATCTGGGCATCTCGATCCCGCTGTCGGGCTCGGCAACCGCTGCCGATTTCCCGCCGACCGAGCCCTATTTCGTCGTGCTGGGCACGATAGAGCCGCGCAAGAACCACGCCCTGTTGCTTTCGATCTGGGAGGAAATGGCCCAGGATCTGCCGCCGCAGGCGCTGCCCAGGCTTTACATTCTGGGCAGTCGCGGGTGGATGAGTGAGGCTTTTTTGCAACGCCTGGAGGAAAGCCGCCTCTACGGGCGCAGCGTGATCGAGATGCCGGGCGCTTCCGACGCGACGGTCGCGGCGTTGCTGGCGCGCGCGCGGGCACTGCTTTTTCCCAGTTTCGCCGAAGGCTTCGGCCTGCCCGCGATCGAGGCGGCGGCGCTGGGCACGCCCGTCCTCTGCGCGCCACTGCCGGTTTATCGAGAGTTTCTAGGCGACTATCCCGTTTACCTGCCCCTGGATGAGCGATATCTTTGGCGGCAGGAAATTGAGCAAAGAAGCACGCGGACAGACGCGGCCGGGGAGGCAGATCGAAAAGCGGCAGCCACGGTCGCGCTTCCGACCTGGCGGGATCATTTCGAAACGGTTTTTGCCCGGACGTGATCCGCCGCGCCGCCAAGACGGGCTGCTTCGCGGGCGATCGGAATGAACAAGGCATGAGCGCGTTGACGTCCTACCGGCTTCGGCTTCAGCGGAAACGCTGGCGCATCCGCGCCATGCGCAAGCGCCGCGACCTCAAGCCCGTGGTCAACCGCACCGGCGCGATCCGCAACGGCGACATCCTGGTTTTTTCGACCCTGCGCAACGAACGCGCACGGCTGCCCTATTTCCTGCAATATTACAGGGAACTGGGCGTGCAGCACTTTCTGTTCGTGGACAACGGTTCCACCGACGGATCGGCCGAATACCTGTCCGACCACCGCGACGTTTCCGTCTGGACGACCGGGCAAAGCTACAAGCGCGCGCGGTTCGGGGTGGATTGGCTGAACTGGCTTCAGATGCGCTATGCGCACGGGCATTGGGCGCTGGTGGTCGATGTCGACGAATTCTTTGTCTATCCGTTCTGTGACACGCGCCCGCTCAACGCGCTTACCGACTGGCTGGATGCCTCGTCGATCAAATCGTTTGGTGCGATGCTGCTCGACATGTACCCCAAGGGCAAGATCGACGGCATTCCCTATCAGGAAGGCCAGAACCCCTTTGAAATCGCGTCATGGTTCGACAGCGGCAATTACAAGATCAGGCGCAATGCCCGCTACGGCAACCTGTGGATACAGGGCGGACCACGCGCGCGCGCCTTTTTCCCGGACAATCCCGAACGTGCACCCGCGCTCAACAAGATCCCGCTGGTGAAATGGCATCGCAGCTATGCCTATGTCAGCTCCACCCATATGCTGCTGCCGCGCGGTCTGAATCTGGTTTACGATGAATGGGGAGGGGAAAAGGCCTCCGGCTGCCTTCTTCACGCCAAGTTTCTGGACACATTCATCGCAAAATCAGCCGAAGAGCTTCAGCGGCGTCAACATTATGCCAATTCTCATGAGTATAAGGCCTACAACGAAGTGCTGAAGGACAACCCGGATTTCTGGTGCAAATGGTCGGAGAAATACATCAATTGGCGCCAGTTGGAGATTTTGGGTTTGATGTCCAAGGGCAATTGGGCGTGAGGTAGGTAAGCGGTGAGCGTCGGTTTCATCATGCTGGTCCATACGGCTCTGGACCGGTCCAGCCAGATCATCAGGCACTGGGCCTCGCACGGCTGCCCGGTGGTGGTGCATACCGACAAGCGCGTGGGGCCCAAACGCTATCGCAGTTTCGTGGAATCGCTGTCGGATCTGGAAAACGTGCGCTTTACCGAGCGGCTGCGCTGCGAATGGGGCACCTGGTCGCTGGTGCGGGCCACGCAGATGGTTTCGGAACTCATGCTGGCCGAATTCCCCGAGGTGCGGCACATCTACTTCGCCTCCGGCTCTTGCCTGCCGCTGCGTCCGGTGGACGACCTGCGCAGCTATCTCGACCGCAGACCCACCACCGATTTCATCGAAAGCGTCACCACCGAAGACGTGCCATGGGCGGTCGGCGGGCTGGACCATGAACGGTTCACGCTGCGGTTCCCCTTTTCGTGGAAGCGCCAGCGCCTGTTGTTCGACCGCTATGTTGTCTGGCAGCGACGGCTGGGGGTGCGCCGCAAGATCCCCGACGGGCTGGTGCCGCATCTGGGCAGCCAGTGGTGGTGTCTGACGCGCCAGACCCTTTCGGCCATGCTGGAAGATCCCCGCCGCGCCGTCCACGACCGCTATTTCCGCCGCGTGTGGATTCCCGACGAAAGCTATTTCCAGACGCTTGCCCGGCTCTATTCGCGCAGGATCGAAAGCCGTTCACTGACGCTCAGCAAATTCGATTTCCAGGGCAAGCCGCATATTTTCTACGACGACCATCTGCAACTGTTGAGGCGGTCCGACTGTTTTGTGGCGCGCAAGATCTGGCCGCACGCGGACCGGCTCTATGAGACGTTCCTGTCCAACGACAGCGCCTCCATGGCGGAGGCCGAGCCCAGCCCCGAAAAAATCGACCGCGTCTTCGCCCAGGCGGTGGAGCGGCGAACCCGCGGGCGCACCGGGCTGGTGATGCAAAGCCGGTATCCCAACGAGGGCTGGGAAAACGGCAAGACCGCCGCGCCCTATTCGGTGTTCGAGGTGTTCAACGCCCTTTTCGCCAATTTCGAACATTGGCTGAGCCGCCGCACCGGGACCCGCGTGCATGGCAACCTGTTCCACCCCAAACGTGTGCGCTACGCCGGCAACGAGACGCTGTTCAACGGGGCGCTTTCCGACAGCGCGGCCCTGCGCGACTACAACAGCCATGCCTTTCTGGGCAATCTGATCTGGGCCACGCGCGGCGAACGCCAGTGTTTCCAGTTCGGACCCGGCGATGTTCAGGACATCAGCTGGTACATGGCCACCGATTCCAACGCCCAGATCAGCGTGATCACCGGCGCCTGGGCCTTGCCGCTCTTCCACTCGAACCGGAATTTTTCGGCCATCCGCAAACGCGCCGCGCAGCTGCAAAAAGTCGAATCGGCGCATCTGGATATCCTGCGTTCGCCGCACACCAAGGCGCGGGTGCGGATCTGGACGCTGGCCGATTTCGTGCAGGACCCGATGCACCACTTGCAATCCATCGTGGATGAGATCAGCCCCCGATCCGCCCGCAGGCTGACCGAAGTGCCCAAGATGGTCGACATGAACGGCTTTGGCCAATTTCTGCAAAACCTCAAGAATCAGGGAATGAAACCGATCCTGATGGGCGATTTCCCTGCCTCCAACGAGGTGTCCGCCGTTCCCGCCACTCCGCAGAAACCCTATCTCGTGAGGTGAGCCCGCGTGCCAAAATTCGATTACTTCGTCATTTTCGCCGAGATGCGGACCGGATCCAATTTTCTCGAAAGCAATTTGAGCCAGTTCGAGGAACTCGCCCTGCATGGTGAGGCCTTCAATCCGCATTTCATCGGACGCCCGAACCGAAAGCAGATCTGCGGCATCACCCGGGACCAGCGCGATGCGGACCCGGCCAGGCTGCTGGACAGGTTGATGGCCGCCGACGACCGGCTGCCGGGGTTTCGCTATTTTCACGACCATGAGCCGCGCATTCTGGACCGGATGCTGGCCGATCCGCGCTGCGGCAAGGTGGTGCTGACGCGCAATCCGCTGGAAAGCTACGTCTCGGTCAAGCTGGCCAAGAAGACCAAGCAGTGGATGCTGACCGACATGGCCGATGCGAAGACCGCGACGGTCACCTTCGATCTGGCGGAGTTCGAGGCGCATCTGGATCGGCTGCAAGCGTTCCAGATGCGCATTCTCCACGGCTGTCAGGTGGCGGGGCAGGCGCCCTTTTACATCAATCACGCCGATATCAACGATGTCTCGGTGTTGAACGGGCTGGCCGAATTCCTCGGGGCCCGCACCCGGATCGAGGCGCTGGAACGCGCGCTCAAGCCGCAAAACCCCGCGCCGTTACAGGAAAAGGTGGCGAATTTCGATCAGATGATGGCCGACCTGTCCCGGCTTGATACGTTTGATCTGAACCGCACCCCCCAGTTCGAGCCGCGGCGCGCCCCGGCTGTGCCGAGCTATTTCGCCTCCGCACGGGTGCCGCTGATGTTCCTGCCGATCAACGGCGGCCCGGTGGAACGGATCTGTGCCTGGATGGCTGCGCTGGAAGACGAGCCCGGCGCCGACGCGCTGCTGAGCGGGTTCAACCAGAAGACGCTGCGCCAATGGCGGCGCGACCATCCCGGCCACCGCAGCTTTGCGGTGTTGCGCCATCCGGTGGCGCGCGCGCATGACGTGTTTTGCCGCCGCATCCTCGCGACCGGGGACGCGGCCTATGGCCGACTGCGCAAGCAGTTGCGGCGCCGCTACGACCTGCCCGTGCCCGAGGGCGCGGTGGGGCACGACTGGGACGCCACCCGTCACGCGGCCGCGTTCGACGTGTTCTTGCGGTTCGTTGCGGGAAACCTCTCCGGCCAGACGGAAATCCGGGTGGATTCGGGCTGGGCCACGCAGGCGGCCGTGTTGCAGGGAATGCAGGACGTCGCCTTGCCCGACCGGCTGATCCGCGAGGAAACCCTGGAGGAAGAGCTGTCGGCATTGGCACGGGCGGTCGGGGTCGAAGCGGGCGCGCCGCCGCCGCCCGATGACCCGTCCCCCATCCCGCTGCGCGCGATCTACAGCGAACAGCTCGAGGACAGGGTGCGCCGGATCTATCAGAAGGACTATCAGACTTTCGGATTTACCGACTGGCGCTGAGCCGCGGCCCAGCCAGCCGCGGCCGTTTGCAGCCGGGCCGCCTGTGGTCAGGCGGCCTGCGATGCGGGTTCTTCGGTGAGGATGGCGAACAGCGTCGCGGGCGTCAGATTGGCCCGCAACTTGTTGCAGATGTCGCCGTTGCGCATCGTGCGCGATACCAGCGCCAGCGATTTCAGGTGATCGACGCCCGCTTCCTGCGGGGCGAACAGCGCAAAGACCAGATCGACCGGCTGCCGATCAACGGAATTGAACGGCAGGGGCGATTCAAGACGCATGAACACGCCCTTGACCCGGTCCAGCCCGGCAAGCCGCGCATGTGGCAAGGCAACCCCGTGGCCCACGCCCGTCGGTCCCAGGCTCTCACGCTCTTGCAGCGCGTCGAAGGCGCTGTTGGGGCAGATGCCATACGCGCTGGCGGCGAGCTCCCCCAACGATTGGAAGAGCCGCTTCTTGCTGGTGCTTTGACCGATGATTCGAATGGCTTCGGGTTTGAGAATGCTTGCCAAATCCATGGGTAAGATCGGCTCCCTTTACGCGTGGCGCTGTGTGTCAGCTGTTGCGGGAAGGGTCAATCCAGCCGATGTTTCCGTCATCGCGCCGGTATACGACATTGACCCCGTCTCGTCCTTCGTTCCTAAACACCAATACCGGGGCGCCCGCAATTTCCATCTGCATGACCGCTTCGCCCACCGACAGAGAGGGAACCTTCGTCTCCATCTCGGCGATGATCATGGGTTGCAGTGAATCCGGCTCGACCTCATCGGCATTATCAGATGAGGCGAGGATATAGGACGGCACGCCGGAGATTTCAACCGGCTGCGACCGGTCCCTGTGGTGGTTCTTCAGCCGCCGCTTGTATCGGCGCAACTGTTTTTCCATCTTTTCGCCGCACTGATCAAAAGCGGCATATATTTCAGTGGCATGCGCTTTCGCCTGCGCCGTTAGCCCGGTCGAAAGATGCACCGTTGCCTCACAGACATGCTCGTGCGCGCTGCGCGAAAAGACCACTTGGGCATCGGTCGGACGTTCGGCGTATTTGCCGACGATTCCGTCAAGCTCCGAACGGACGTGAGACTGAAGCGCCTCCCCGATGTCGATCTGCTTGCCGCTGATTTGATACCTCATGGCACCTCCTGAAAGTTAAGCCTGGTGAAACAGCGTGACGGCGCGCCGCGAAAGGGTGCGGCGGCGGAATCCGGAAAAGATAGGGGGCTTTCGCGCCCGGAATTACGGGGGCATCCTGTCAGCATGGCGGAAGACGGGGATGCCGGGGCAAAGGGAGAACCTTCTGTCATCGGAACCATTTGCGCCTATCCTGCCATGACCTGTCAATCCTTGTACTTTGCTGGAAATCGCCTAACCTGCCGCGGCAGAGTGGCGTTTCGACAGCAAAGACGCAGAACCGTTGCCATAGGATTAATGGCGGCCCGGGTCCTAAGTTCCCGTGTCTTCTTCAGGAAATCCGGAAATTTTCGCCAAGATATATCTTGCGCACGTTTTCGTCCCGGACGACCTGCTCGGTGGTGCCGCTCATCAGAACTTCGCCGTCGTGCAGGATATAGGCCCGGTCCACGATCGACAGGGTTTCGCTGACGTTGTGGTCGGTGATCAGCACGCCGATGCCGCGTCTTTTCAGGTCGGACACAAGGCCCCGGATCTCGCCCACGGCGATCGGGTCGACCCCTGCAAAAGGTTCATCCAGCAGCAGGTATTTCGGATCGGCGGCCAGACAGCGCGCAATTTCGACGCGGCGGCGCTCCCCGCCCGACAGCGACAGCGCCGAGGCGCGGCGCAGATGGCCGATCGAAAATTCCGACAGCAGCTCTTCGAGCTGGTCGCGCCGCCGGTTGCGCTTGCGCCCCGAGATTTCGAGGATGGCCATGATGTTTTCCGCCACCGTCATCCCGCGAAAGATAGACATTTCCTGCGGCAGATAACCGATCCCCAGCTTCGCGCGGCGGTACATCGGCAGGGTGGTGATGTCGCGCCCGTCGATGCTGACCTGTCCGCCCTCGGGCATGACCAGCCCGGCGATGGAGTAAAAGCAGGTGGTCTTTCCCGACCCGTTCGGCCCCAGCAGCGCCACCACCTCGCCGCGGCCCAGATGCAGCGATACGTCCCTGATCACCGGGCGTTTGCGATAGCTCTTGCGCAGCTTGACGACCGACAGGCCGACGTGCTCATCGGCCGACACCGCGTCGGGTGGCTGCGACACCTGCGCCTGCGTCATTTCCCTGTCTGAAGGATGGTCTTGACGCGGCCCTGCATCGTGCCGGTCCCGTCGTTGAGATTGACGACCAGCTTGCTGCCGGAAATCGCGCTGCGCGCCTGGGTCAGCAGCACGTCGCCGGTCACCACGATCTGACTGCTGCTCAGCGAATAGACGGCTTCCTGCCCCTCGATCGCCTCGTTGCCGTTGACGAAGGTGATGCCGCCGGACGCGACAATGCGGTCGATCTGGGTGCCCTGACCCTTGGCGTATTCGACGCGCATCTTGCCCGCAGTCAGGCGCATTGCGCCCTGACCGACGACCACATTGCCGGTGAACACCGCGCTGCCATCGGTCTGGTCGACGGCCAGTTGATCGGATGTCACCTCCACCGGGAGCGTGCTGTCGTGTTTCAGGCCGCCGAAGGCCACCTGGGCCCCCTGCGCCGAAACCATGGCGGGCGCGGCTGCAAGCAACGCGGCCGAAAGCGAAATCATGCGGATGCTGTTCATAATGACCTCATTTTTCAGGACCGTACACCAGTTTGACGCCCTTCTGGAATACCAGAAGCAATCCGCCCTGCGTTCCATCACCGGCGCCGGGCGCGGATGTCAGGGTCATGCTTCCGGCATCGAGCGTGCCAAACGGCCCCTCGGCCGTGATCGGCCCGGGGGAGGTCACCTCCGTCCGGTCGGTCGCGGTGGTCATCGCCTGACTGCGGATCACGTAGCCCGTGGAGGTGGCGATTTCCACATCCTGCTGCAAATCGACCTGCGCGTGATCCGAATCGATACGCCCCTCGCGCGCGGTAATGTCGATGGTGACGCCGTCGGGCGTGTCGATGCGCGCGTTCAGCTCCTGCGCGGTCGCGCGCGCCGGATTGGTCAGATCGGGCAGGGCGCTTGTCGCGGTCACGGAAATGGCCGCGCCGTCGCGCGTCATGGTCGAATAGGTCGGACGGCCCACCGCCTGCTTGCGCGCAAGCTCGGCCACATCGACCTTGGCGTAGGGGATCGAGGCCTCGGGGTCGATCCGCCGTGAGAACAGCACGAGCGACGACAGCAGCGCCAGCGCCGCCAGTGGCAGGATGATCTTGGCCCAGGACACGAACCGCGAATATCGGTTGTCGGCGCGTGCCATCGCGTCAGACGACCCCGGCGCGCAGGCAGTCGTGGATATGCAGGATACCCGATGCACGGCCATCCTGCGCGGGATCGACGACGAACAGACAGGTGATCTTGGCCCGGTTCATCAGCGCCACCGCCTCTTCGGCCAGCGCGTCCGGCGCGATGGTCTGGGGCGAGGGGGTCATGACATCGGCGGCCCGCAGCTCCAGCAGCCCGTCCATGTGACGCCGCAGGTCGCCGTCGGTTATGATACCGCAAAGCGCTCCCGCCTCATCCGCGATGCCGACCACGCCGAAGCCTTTCCGGCTGATGGCAAGCAGCGCCTCCGACATCGGAGCGTCATGGGCGATCAGCGGGATCTGCGTGTCGGCATGCATCAGGTCGCGCACCTTCGCCAGGCGCGCGCCCAGCTTGCCGCCGGGGTGGTAATCGCGGAAATCCTCGGGCGTGAACCGGCGGTGTTCCATAAGGGCGATGGCAAGGGCGTCGCCCAGGGCCAGCGTCATCGTGGTCGAGGTGGTTGGCACGATGCCCTTGTCGCAAGCCTCTTCGGCCGGGGGCAGCAGCAACCGCACATCGCTGCGCTTCATCAGCGTGCTGTCGGCGCGGCTGGCGACGCCGATCAGCGGGATGGAGAACCGGCGGGTGTAGGCGATCAGATCTGCAAGCTCGGGCGTTTCGCCGGAATTCGACAGCACCAGCGCCACGTCGCCGCGGGTCATCATGCCCAGATCGCCGTGGCTGGCCTCGGCCGGGTGGACGAAATGCGCGGGGGTGCCGGTGGAGGCGAAGGTGGCCGCGATCTTGCGCGCGATATGCCCCGATTTTCCCATGCCGGAAACGATGGTGCGCCCGCGCGCGCCCAGGATCAGCCGCACCGCGTCGGAAAAGCTGTCGTCCAGCGTCTTCGACAGCGCGACCAGCGCATCCGCTTCCCGCGTGATCACGCGCCTGCCGGCGCTCAGCAATGGGTCGGTCGGTGATTTGATCATGTAGCCTATCTAATGCGCAAATATGTCGATGTCAGGCCATCCGGCCAGATCCAGCCGGGCGCGCGTCGGCAGAAAGTCGAAACAGGCCTGCGCCAGTTCGCTGCGGCCTTCGCGTGCGAGCATCTCATCGAGGTGTTCGCGCAGCTGGTGGAGATACAGCACATCGCTTGCGGCATAGTTCAACTGCGCGGCGCTGAGCTCGGCGGCGCCCCAGTCGCTGGACTGCTGCTGCTTTGAGATATCCTGCCCCAGAAGTTCCTGCGTGAGGTTTTTCAGGCCGTGACGATCGGTATAGGTGCGCACCAGCTTGGACGCGATCTTGGTGCAATAGACCGGTTCGGCGAGCGCGCCGAAGGCGTTGTACATCGCGGCGATGTCAAAGCGCCCGAAGTGAAACAGCTTCAGGACCTGCGTGTCGCGCAACAAGCGGCACAGGTTGGGTGCGTCGGTCTGGCCGCGCGCGATCTGGATCAGATGGGCCTTGCCATCCCCGCCGGACAATTGGACAACGCACAGCCGGTCGCGATGCGGATGCAGCCCCATCGTTTCGCAATCGATGGCGACCACCGGCCCCAGGTTCAGACCGTCGGGCAGATCGCCCTGATAAAGATGCGGTTTCATCAGCCCTTTTCCTTTCTGCCCCAAAACCGATTTCCATTGGCCAATACTGGCTCGGCGCGGGCTTAGCAACTGCGCCGTCGGGGCGGCCACCGCCGCGGGAGCGGTGCCGACGGAAGCAGGGCCTACGTTACGCGCGCCTGCAGCCCGGGTGGCGCACGCGGGGGCGCGGTCTGCCGCGGCTGCCGAGATGCGACACCCGGCGCTACGGCGCGATCCGCACCTGAAAGCTGACCAGCCCCGCACCGCCGGGATAAACCTGCCCGGTACAGGTCCAGCGCAGCGGTCCCTCATACCCGGCGGCGGAAGGCGCGGGTTCAGAGACCACGCAGGTCAGCCCCGGGGTCACGGCAACAGGGCTGTCCAGCGGTTCGGAAAGCGCGGTGTAGGCGGGTGTCCGGTCAAAGATGTTGACGTCTGAAATCGGCGCGTCCGACGGGTTTTCGATATATATGCGGTAGTGCAGCACATCGCCTGGCGCCCCGCCGTTGGCGGCCCCTTCCGCAGAATTCTTCGTCACGTTGCGCACGGTCTTGCGCAATACCAGCTGCCCGCCTTGCTCTGACGTGCCGACCGTGTCGATATTCGAACGCGTGTCGCTGAGGGGTGTGGCGGAAAGCGTCGTCAGCGCGGTAACCGCATAGCTGTAGCGGCTGCCCGGCCCCACGCCCGACCCGGCCGACACCCGCGCGATCACGCAAAGCGTTTCATCTGCCGCCACGGAAATGCCTGCGTCCAGCGGCGTGTCGGGTGTGCCGTCGCAATCGGTGTCGTGATAAAGCCCCAGCCCGAAACCACCCGCGGGGGTCATGGAGCGATCCGCGGCGGTGAATGTGACCGTGGCGCTGGTGGTGGCGGTATAAAGATGGGGCAGCAGTACGACCTGCCCCGGCCCGACTTCGGCGGTTTGATCCTGTGTCCAGCCGGGCAATGCGACCAACCCGATGTTCAGGTCGAAATAGGCCTCGCCCGGTTCCGGGGTAAAGGTGATGCTGCCGTCATGCGGATCGCTGTCCGCCGGGCCCGGCAGCCCGGCGCTGGCCTCCGACACGGTGATATGGTCCGCAGGGGAAGTCGCACGGATCGTGATCGTGTCGGAATACCCTGCATCGAGCCCATAAAACCAGGTGCCGTCCGCGGCAACCTCGGGGCGGTCGAGAAGGGTGCCGCTGCCATCCAGGATTTCCAGCTCTGCCCCCGCGAAGCCGCGTTCCCCGCCATTTATCTGCGCATCATGCGCCAGGCCCCCGCCTGCGCCGTTGTCCAGAAACAACCGTCCGGTCAGCCGCCGGGCGTTGGTGACGCGGACCATGGCATATTCGGCTTCGTCGTCGTCGACGATCTCGTCCGACAGGTCATCGACCAGCGCCCCAACGCCGGGATCGCTGTCGGGGTCCGGCAGCGAGCTGTAGATGATCTCCGCTCGGTTCGTGAGCGCGCCCGCGGCATTGACGCGCGTCGTGATGACCAGCGTTTCGGACGTGCCCGCCAGTATCTCGTCCACGAACCAGAGGCCGGTCGCCGGGTCATAGCTGTCGCCTGCCGCAGGTGCGTCATCGGACAGGTAGGTGAAACCTTTCGGGATCTGATCGATGACCTTGACGCCCGAGGGCGATCCCGGCCCTGCGTTGGTCACGGTGATGATCCAGTCGATCACATCCCCTTCGGCGACGGAGGTTCTGGCCGTGGTGGTGCCGGATCGCGTCGCCAGCTTGGTGATGGAGAGATCCGCGCCTGACGGATCGAAGCCGAAATCCTGGTCGGTCGTGACGCTGTTGTCGGTGACGGGCACGGAAAGCCGCGGGTTCGACGTGCCGATCAACCTGTCGGTGCCAAGGTCGGGATCGGCTTCGTCGACCTCAACCCGATAGGTGAGGATCGTCAGCAGGTCGGACAGGCTATAGGTGCCATCGGGCAGGGTATCCACGGTTTTTATAAAGGTATCGTCCGCGACATTGGCGGGCGTGCCATTGTCGGAATAGAGGTCGATCCGGATACCGCCGGCCAGATTGATCTCGGTGCCGTCGCGCGTGTCGGAGCCATCGCTGTCTTCATAGAGATTGCCGCTGATCCCTCCCATCGGAAAGGGCGCGGGTCCGCGGCATGAGGCGGCGTCACTGTCCCCGCCTTCATCCGTGGGCGATCGGCTGAGGAATTGCGCCCCTCCCGTCACGGTGTCGATGAGAAATACAGAGTTCGTCGTGTTGCTGTATCCATAGAACCGCCCGTCAGCGTCGAACCAAACGGAGCCGAAGGTGCCGACATAGATCGCGGGGCCGAATTCGGTCACGGCGACATTGCCGGGTGCGCCGCCATTCGCGCTGACACGGAAGACGCGGCCGCTCGCTTGATTTATCCCGTAGAGATTGCCGTCGACGGGGTTGTAGGCGATATCTTCGGGCTCGATCTTTCTGTTGAGCTCCAGCGTGCCCGCATCCGTGGGCAAGGCAGGGACGGTCAGATCGACAAGCTGCCAGGAATCGTCTTCGTCGACATAGACCATGATACCGTTGGGCAATATGTCCCCGCTGGTGGAGCCGCGCGCAGCGGAATTGGGCAGTTGGCCGATTTCCGAGAAGGTGCCCGAAGCATCGACGCGCCACAGCTCCCGCCTGCCCGGTCGCACGGTATAGAAAAAGCCGTCGAGTTCGTTGAATCCCCAGCCGCTGTTGAGATTGGTGCCGGTCGTGCCAAGCTCCTGCAGCGTCATGTCGTAGGCAGACCCGTTCGTCGCGAACGTCAGCCGTTGAAGCGAGGTCGGCCCGCTGTCGAACCTGTAAAGACTGGCGTCGCAGATGAACGGCGGCGGGGTGTTCGAGATGGTGAGCGGGTAATCCTCCACCTCGCCGTCGAAAGCGACATCGGCGTCGGTGGTGTCGGTGGACCAGCGAAACCGGGCATAGGTCGGCAGGGCCGATGCGTCGGACGGGACCGTCACTTCGAACGTGATGCTGCCGTTCACGATGCCGTCCTTGTCCAGGCTGCCGCCGTCCTGAAGGTTTCGCGCGATCCGATCCGACGGCTCGGCAAAGCTGCCGTCGGCGTCGAAATCCACAAATGCTTGCAGGAAAGCTGTTGCTGCGGCCGGTTCGGTCACGCTGACCGTGATGTCGGCAAATCCACCCGCATAGAGCGGGGGCAGCGTGACGCCTTCCTCATCGTCGATGCCGGTCAGATCATCGCTGGCGGCGGCATTGTCGGGCTGCGGCAGAAGGTCAACGTCGGGCGGGGCGCTGCCCATATAGACGGTCGAGGGGCCGGGCGCCTCAACCACATGGCGCGGGTCGCCGTAGCTGACCGGGGCATCGCCGCGATCGGCGTCGGGCGGTGTCTTGATGACGATGGCATAATCCTCGACCTCCCCATCGGGCGCGGCGGAGATGGAATCGAGCCCCGCGCTCGTCGACCATCTGATCCGTGCAAAGGTCGGTAACAGCGGGGCCGCGATGGGGACGACGACCGGAAACTGGATCTGGCCGTTCACCACCCCGTCAAGGTCGCCCGGCGCACCGTCGCGCAGGTCGGTTGCGACCTGATCGCCGGGGGTCAGAAAGCTGCCGTCCGCATTGAAATCCACGAACGCCTGAAGATACGCTGTGCCGGGCACGGGTTCATGGACCTCGATGGTCACATTGCGGGTCAGCGTGCCGTAAAGCTGGGGGAAGGCCTCTTCGCTTTCGTCGTCGATGCCGTCAGTGTCGTCCAGATCGGCGGTCGCGCTTTGTTGCGGGGACGAATCGCCATCGCCATTGACCGGCCCGATCCACAGGCTGGCGGTGTCGATGTGCTGCGGGTCGCCGTAGGTGGCGGGCGCATCGCCGCGGTCCGGCCCCGACGAGATGTAGATCGTCGTCGGATCGTCATTGTTGGGTCCCGGGCCGTTGGTGGCGACCCCGTCACCATCGCCGGGGTTTTCCGAGTCGGATTTGTCGGATACCGCCGTGCCGCCCGGAGTTGTGGCCGTCACCTCCGCCTGGTTGCTTATGGTGGTGTCCATGTCGTCCGGCACCAGCGTATAGGTGGCGGTATAGACGGCTTTTTCCCCGACTTTCAGCGATCCCTCGGGTGACAGGGCGGTGGCGGCCTGAAAGGTGATGACCGGCGGCACGCCCTTGCCGCTGAACTGCGTGTCCGCCAGCGTGACGTTGGTCAGATCGACGTTGCCGAAATTTTCCGCTGTGAACACATAGGCGATGGTTTCTCCCGGATCCGCATAGCCGTTCAGGTTGGTGTCGACCAGCGTCGCCAGTTTCAGAAGACCGACGGCGCCGACGTCGATCGCGACATTCGCGCTTGCCGAGTAGCGTCGACCGGCCGTGTTGTCGGGCAGCTCGAACCTGTAGTCGATCGGCGTGGGCGCGGCAAAGAAGGCGACAAACGGGGTGAAGGTCAGCTCTCCGGTGCTGTCGTCATAGCTCCAGGTTCCTTCCCCCGGCACGTCGAAGGCGACCAGATGGCCCGCACTGTCGATCACGCGATTGACGGCGACGGCCGGTGCGATCAGGTCGATCGCCTGCATCGCATATCTGCTCGGTTGCCGGGAGTCGTTCGCGGGCGGGATGTTGTTTTCGGTCGCGAGCGTGTCGTTGTAGAGGATGTTCAGCGTCACCGGCTCGCCCAAAACCTGTTCCTTGATGTCGTCGTTCAGCGTGATCGTGCGGAAATCGGCGCATTGCAGGTCGAAGGTATCGGCGATGTCGTAGGTCGGATTGGCGATGCGCACGAGGAACCCTGTATTTGCCGTGCGGCCAAAGCGGAAGGTCGAGGTGTTGGGATAGAAGATTTCCAGGCCCGACACCGGCTGGTTTGCATAGTTCCGGTCGCCGACCAGCGTGAACAGTTCGGTGCCCAGGCTGTTGGGGCCGGGCACGAATGTCCGGTAGGTCGTGGCGGACCGGTCGATGCGGATGTATTCGATGGAGCCGCTGCAGATCTCGGCATAGACCTCCTCATTGGCGGGACCGTCGATGTCATTGATCTGGACATGGACATCGGCGGAGACCGGCACACCGCCGGAATCGCTGCCGATGTCATACGTGCCTGCCTGATAGATGAAGAAGTCGACAAAATGCGGATCCTGAGCGGCGGAGGTGATCTGCATCAGGCCGCCGCCCGTTCCCAGCGCGTGATTGAGCGTCGTCGAACTCAGCACGCCCACGATATCGACCGGCGTTCCGGCCACGTTGCCCGCATTCCGCCACAGTGCCCGTTTGCCCGTGCCGTTTCCGATGACCGTGGGCGCGCCGACGGTGTTCAGGACAAGCTGTTGGGCCGCCAGCGGTGTCACCCCGGCCACGCAGAGCACCGCCGCAAGCACCGCAATCGCAAGCCTGAGGCCGCTGGCCGCAAAAGGCCGCAGCGCATTGCCCAGAGGACGGAGGAAGCAGGTTTCTGACAGTTTTCGCAATGCTGGCTCACTCGTTGGCGTCTTGCAGTCCATCAGGCCCGCAAAAGGCTAAGAGAGCATTGCGATGAAGCGGTGTCAGCTTGCTATTGCAGGTAGTCTCATGACCAAAGGGATAGGTCGCGCGCGGCAAGCTTGCACAGCAGCGTGTCGGTCGGCCCGGTTCGGCGAATGTCCCCGTTCAGGCGTTGCAAGCTGATGGGACAAGCCGGGTGACCAGGTCGGGCAAAGGGAGATGCGGGGCAGTTTGAAAAACACCCGTAAAAACGCAAAAAACCCAGCATTGCCGGGTTTTTGGGCTTGACTTTGGTGCCCAGGAGAGGACTCGAACCTCCACGTCCATACAGACACTAGCACCTGAAGCTAGCGCGTCTACCATTCCGCCACCTGGGCAGGTGTCGTGAGGCCGCGATTTACAGAGGGTGGCGGGAGGTGTCAACGGCTATCGCGCAGAAAAATCTTCGTTTCGGTCGGATCGCGGCCGTGCGGAGCGGTCCGCCGTCGGGGGATTGTTTCTTGTCTGCCAGCGGGTGCGGGGTTAAACCTTGCTCGGCCTTTATCTGAGGGAAGACGGAAATGTCGAAACTTGTCACGATCTTTGGCGGCGCTGGGTTTGTCGGGCGGTATGTCGCCCGCCGCATGGCCAAGGAAGGCTGGCGGGTGCGGGTCGTGTCCCGGCGTCCCAACGATGCGATCTTCGTGCGCCCCTATGGCGTCGTCGGACAGGTGGAGCCGGTTTTCGCGAATATCCGGGACGAGGCTTCGGTCCGGCAGGTGCTGGCGGGGGCAGATGCGGTCGTCAACTGCGCGGGCCTGCTGGCGGAACACGGCGGCAACAGCTTCGAGGCCGTGCAGGCCGACGGGGCGGAGCGCGTGGCGCGGCTGGCGGCTGAGGCGGGGATCGGGCATTTCGTCCAGCTCTCGGCGATCGGGGCCGACAGCGCCGCGGCCAGCGCCTATGCCAGGACCAAGGCCGCGGGCGAAGAGGGCGTGCTGCGGCACATGCCGGACGCGGTCATCCTGCGCCCCTCGATCATCTTCGGGGCCGAGGATGAGTTCTTCAACCGGTTCGCGGGGATGACCGGCATGTCGCCGGTCCTGCCGCTGGTCGGGGCAAAGACGCGGTTCCAGCCGGTCTATGTCGATGACGTGGCCCAGGCGGCGGTGATGGGCGCGACGGGACGCGCGGCACCGGGGATCTATCAGCTGGGCGGCCCCGATGTGGGCAGTTTCCGCGACCTGATGGGGCAGATGCTCGACATCATCCAGCGCCGCCGCCTGGTGGTGGGGGTGCCGTTCTGGATCGCGCGGATCATGGCGGGCGGCTTCGGTTTGGTGAAGGTCCTGTCGCTGGGTCTGGTTCCCGCGCCCCTCACTTCCGATCAGGTGGTGAATCTGCGCCATGACAACGTGGTCGCCCCGGGGGCGAAGACATTTGCCGATCTGGGAATCGAGCCGAGCTCGTTGCAGGCGGTGTTGCCGGATTACCTGTGGCGGTATCGCCCCTCGGGCCAATACGCCGCAATCAAGGATTCGGCAAAAAACCTGAAGACCTGAGGCGGCACCCGCGCCCGATCAGCCGTAGGCGAGCCACAGCAGCACGATGCCCAGCACCACCCGGTAGATCACATAGGGCGTGAAGCTGATGGATTTCAGCAGGCGCATCATCAGGCTCAGCGCCAGCAGCGCCGCCACGAAGGACAGCGCCGCCGCGATGGCGCCATCCAGCGCCATCTGCGCATTGGCCGTCATCGCCACCTCTGCGCCGATCAGCGTGCCCGAGGCGATGATCGTCGGGATCGACATCAGCATCGACAGTTTCGCCGCATCCTCGCGGCGATAGCCCAGCCAGCGCGCGGCGGTGATGGTGATGCCCGACCGCGACGTGCCGGGGATCAGCGCCACCGCCTGCCAGGCGCCCATGATCCACGCTTCGCGCATTGTCCACTGCTCCGCCACGCGGTCTTCGCGGCCGCGCTGGTCGGCCACGTAGAGGACGATGCCGAAAATCAGCATGGTCCAGCCGATCACCGCGGTGGAGCGCATCGCCTCATCCACGCCCGTCAGCTTCAGAATCAGCCCCGCCACCACCACCGGGACGGTGGCCAGGATCAGCAGCAGCGCCAGCCGGGCGCCGGGTGTGTCCACCTTGCCGCGCACCAGCCGCAGCAGCCCCGCCAGCGCCGATCTGACATCGGGCCAGAAATACAGCACCACCGCAAGCAGCGTGCCGACATGGACCGCCACGTCGATGATCAGCCCCTGATCTGCCATGCCGGTCAGCCGGGGCAGCAATATCAGATGCCCCGAGGAAGAGATCGGCAGGAATTCGGTCAGCCCCTGGATCACAGCGGCAAGAAAGAGCGTCAGGAATGGCATGGGGCACCTGTAATTTTTGCGCGCAGACTAGACCTTTGCCCGCCATTGAAAAGTTAAATAGAAAGACAGTATTGCTGACCTATTTTCACCTCATATAGGCCGTCGAGCTTGTGGCGTCGGAAAATAAATGTCATATAGGTCAGCATTACTTACTTTTATTCCCTCGAAAGACGGGTAAAAGAGCAGCGAACAGCATTCCGCAGGAGTCCACCATGGCCAAGCAGCCCATGCTCAAATTCGTGACCGTCGCGCGGGACATGCCGGAAAAACGGCCGCCCGACCTGCGCGCGCACGACTTTGGCGAGATCTACCGCGAATACGCCGACGCCAAGGCGGCGGAACAATCGGCCCGGTGCAGCCAGTGCGGCGTGCCCTATTGCCAGAGCCATTGTCCGCTGCACAACAACATCCCCGACTGGCTGCGCCTGACCGCCGAAGGGCGGCTGGAAGAGGCCTATGCCATCAGCCAGTCGACGAATACCTTCCCCGAGATCTGCGGCCGCATCTGCCCGCAGGATCGCCTGTGCGAAGGCAACTGCGTCATCGAACAATCGGGCCACGGCACGGTGACCATTGGCGCGGTGGAGAAATACATCACCGATACCGCCTGGGAAAAGGGCTGGGTCAAGCCGGTGCAACCCGCGCAGGAACGCAGCGAAAGCGTCGGCATCATCGGCGCGGGCCCCGGCGGGCTGGCGGCGGCGGACATGCTGCGCCGCGCGGGCGTACAGGTCACCGTCTATGACCGCTACGATCGCGGCGGCGGGCTGATGACCTACGGCATTCCCGGCTTCAAGCTGGAAAAGGATGTGGTGATGCGCCGCGTCGACCAGCTGGAACAATCGGGCGTGCAATTCCGCCTGAATTGCGAGGTCGGGCGCGATATTTCCTTCGCCGAGCTGCGCGAAAGCCATGATGCGGTGCTGATCGCCACCGGCGTCTACAAGTCGCGCGACCTGCAAGCGCCGGGGATCGGCGCGAACGGCATCGTGCGCGCGATCGACTTCCTGACCGCCTCCAACCGCAAGGGCTTCGGCGACGCGGTGGAAACCTTCGACGACGGCGAACTGAACGCCGAGGGCAAGAAGGTCGTCGTGATCGGCGGCGGCGATACCGCAATGGACTGTGTGCGCACCTCGATCCGGCAGGGCGCCGAAAGCGTCAAATGCCTCTATCGTCGCGACCGGACCAACATGCCCGGATCGCAGCGCGAAGTGCAGAACGCGGAAGAAGAAGGCGTGGAGTTCGTCTGGCTTTCGGCCCCCAAGGGGTTCCACGGCGAATCCGTGGCCGGCGTCATGGTGTCCAAGATGCGCCTGGGCGCGCCCGATGCCACTGGCCGTCAAAGTCCCGAGATCATCGAGGGCGCCGATTACGTCGAGGACGCCGATCTGGTCATCATGGCGCTGGGATTCGAGCCGGAGGACCTGCCCACGCTGTGGGGCCAGCCCGAACTGGAGGTCACGCGCTGGGGCACCGTCAAGGCCGATTTCCGCACCCACGAAACCAGCTTGCCGGGGGTGTATGCGGCGGGCGACATCGTGCGCGGCGCGTCGCTGGTTGTCTGGGCGATCCGCGACGGACGCGAGGCCGCCGCGGCCATCCTGGACCGGATGAACGCCTCCGCCCGCGTCGCTGCGGAATGACAGGTCCTGCGGCGCCGGGCGTCTTCGCCCCGCGCGCCGCGGCAGGAACATCAACACTCGGGCCCCAGCGTGCGGCCCGAACAGGCTGCGGACCCCGCGGGGCCGCAAGGAGGATCGCAATGACCAAATATGATTCTGCATGGGTCGCCGCCGAAGAAGCGAAACGCGCATGGATGGCTGAAAACGGCCTGTACCGCGAGGAGGACGAACACGCGTCCTGCGGCGTCGGGCTGGTCGTCAACATCGACGGCTCGAAAAGCCGCCGCGTGGTCGAAAAGGGGATCAACGCGCTCAAGGCGGTCTGGCACCGCGGCGCGGTCGACGCCGATGGCAAGACCGGCGATGGCGCGGGTATCCACGTACAGATCCCCGTGCCCTTCTTCTACGACCAGGTGAAGCGCACCGGGCATGAACCGCGGGAGAACGAGTTGATCGCCGTGGGTCAGGTCTTCCTGCCGCGCACCAACTTCGGCCAGCAGGAAACCTGCCGGACCATCGTGGAAACCGAAGTGCTGCGGATGGGCTATTACATCTACGGCTGGCGCCATGTGCCGGTGAACGTCGCCTGCCTGGGTGAAAAGGCCAACGCCACCCGCCCCGAGATCGAGCAGATCCTGATCTCCAACGCCAAGGGCGTCGACGAGGAGACCTTCGAGCGCGAGCTTTACGTCATCCGCCGCCGCATCGAAAAGGCCGCCGCCGCCGCGCAGGTGCCCACGCTCTACCTGTGTTCGCTGTCGTGCCGGTCGATCATCTACAAGGGCATGATGCTGGCCGAACAGGTGTCGGAATTCTACCCCGACCTGATGGACGAGCGGTTCGAGAGCGCCTTTGCCATCTATCATCAGCGCTATTCCACCAACACCTTTCCGCAGTGGTGGCTGGCGCAGCCGTTCCGCATGCTGGCCCATAACGGCGAGATCAACACCCTCAAGGGCAACGTCAACTGGATGAGAAGCCATGAGATCCGCATGGCCTCCTCCGCCTTCGGCGAGATGGCAGAGGACATCAAGCCGATCGTGCCGCTGGGCTCCAGCGATTCCGCGGCACTCGATTCGGTGTTCGAGGTGCTGGTGCGCGCGGGCCGCATCGCGCCGATGGCCAAGACGATGCTGGTGCCCGAATCCTGGTCCAAGCAGGCGGTCGAGCTGCCCGACGCCTGGCGCGACATGTATTCCTACTGCAATTCGGTGATGGAACCCTGGGACGGCCCGGCCGCGCTGGCGATGACAGACGGGCGCTGGGTCTGCGCGGGTCTGGATCGCAACGGCCTGCGCCCGATGCGCTACGTCGTCACCGGCGACGGCATGCTGGTTTCGGGGTCCGAGGCCGGCATGGTGCCGGTCGACGAGGGGATCGTGGTGGAAAAGGGCGCGCTCGGTCCGGGGCAGATGATCGCCGTCGACATGGTTGAGGGCAAGCTGTTCCACGACACGGAGATCAAGGACAAGCTCGCCGCCGGGCAGCCCTATGCCGAATGGGTCGGCAAGATCGTCGATCTGGAGGAAGAGACCAGCGGCGTGGCCGAATCCGCGCTTTTCGCCGGAGCCGACCTGCGCCGCCGCCAGATCGCGGCCGGCTATTCCATTGAGGAGCTGGAACAGATCCTGGCGCCGATGGCCGAGGACGGCAAGGAATCGCTCGCCTCGATGGGTGACGACACGCCCTCCGCCGTGCTGAGCGAGAAATACCGTCCGCTGTCGCATTTCTTCCGTCAGAATTTCAGCCAGGTCACCAACCCGCCGATCGACTCCTTGCGCGAATTCCGTGTGATGAGCCTGAAGACGCGGTTCGGCAACCTCAAGAACGTGCTGGATCAAAGCTCCGCACAGACGGAAATCCTGTCGCTCGACAGCCCCTTTGTCGGCAATGCGCATTTCGAGGCGCTGCTGGCGCGGTTCGGCGATGCCGCCGTGGAGATCGACTGCACCTTTCCGTCGGGCAAGGCGAATGCGCTGTCCGATGCGCTGACCCGCATCCGCGCCGAGGTCGAGGACGCCGTCGCATCCGGTGCGGCGCATATCGTGCTGACCGATCAGCACCAGGGCCCCGACAAGGTGCCGATGCCGATGATCCTGGCCACCAGCGCGATTCATTCCTGGCTGACGCGCAAGGGGTTGCGGACCTTCTGTTCGATCAACGTGCGGTCCGCCGAATGCGTCGATCCGCATTATTTCGCGGTTCTCATCTCCTCGGGGGCCACGACGGTCAACGCCTACCTGGCGCAGGACAGCCTGGCCGACCGAATCGAGCGCGGGCTGCTCGATTGCACCCTGACCGAGGCCGTGGCGCGGTATCGCAACGCCATCGATCAGGGGCTGCTCAAGATCATCTCCAAGATGGGAATTTCGGTGATATCGTCCTACCGGGGCGGGCTGAATTTCGAGGCGGTGGGGCTGAGCCGCGCGATGTGCGCCGAATATTTCCCCGGCATGCACAGCCGGATTTCTGGCATCGGCGTGGTGGGCATCCAGAAGAAGCTGGAAGACGTCCACGCCATGGGCTGGCGCGGCGGGCAGGACGTGCTGCCCATCGGCGGGTTCTACAAGGCGCGCCGGACGGGCGAGAAACACGCCTGGGAAGCGCAGACCATGCATATGCTGCAAGCGGCCTGCAACCAGGCGTCCTATGCGCTGTGGTCCCAGTATTCCAAGGCGATGCAAGCCAACCCGCCGATCCATCTGCGCGATCTGCTGGCGATCAAGCCGCTGGGCGCGCCGGTGCCGATCGAAGAGGTCGAATCGATCACCTCGATCCGCAAGCGTTTCGTGACGCCCGGCATGTCCCTGGGCGCGCTCAGCCCCGAGGCCCACAAGACGCTGAACGTCGCGATGAACCGCATCGGCGCCAAATCCGATTCCGGCGAGGGCGGCGAGGATCCGGCGCATTTCACGCCCGAGCCCAACGGCGACAACCCCAGCGCCAAGATCAAGCAGGTGGCCTCGGGGCGGTTCGGCGTCACGGCGGAATACCTCAACCAATGCGAAGAGCTGGAGATCAAGGTGGCCCAGGGCGCCAAGCCCGGCGAGGGCGGCCAGCTGCCCGGCATGAAGGTGACCAAGCTGATCGCGCGGCTGCGTCATTCGACGCCGGGCGTCACGCTGATTTCGCCGCCGCCGCACCATGATATCTATTCGATCGAGGATCTGGCGCAGCTGATCTACGATCTCAAGCAGATCAACCCGCGCGCCAAGGTCACGGTCAAGCTGGTCGCCTCATCGGGCGTGGGCACCATCGCGGCGGGCGTGGCCAAGGCCAAGGCCGACGTGATCCTGATCTCGGGGCATAACGGCGGCACCGGCGCCAGCCCCGCGACCTCGATCAAATACGCGGGTCTGCCGTGGGAAATGGGCCTGACCGAAGCGCATCAGGTGCTGTCGATGAACAACCTGCGCGACCGGGTGACGCTGCGCACCGACGGGGGGCTGCGCACGGGCCGCGATATCGTCATGGCGGCGATGATGGGGGCCGAGGAATACGGCATCGGCACCGCCGCGCTGATCGCGATGGGCTGCATCATGGTGCGCCAGTGCCAGTCGAACACCTGTCCGGTGGGCGTGTGCACGCAGGACGAAAGCCTGCGCGCCAAGTTCACCGGCAATGCCGACAAGGTCGTGAACCTGATCGGGTTCTACGCGCAGGAGGTGCGCGAATTGCTCGCGCAGATCGGTGCGCGTTCGCTCGATGAGGTCATCGGCCGGGCCGATCTGCTCAGCCAGGTCAGCCGCGGGTCGGCGCATCTGGACGATCTGGACCTGAACCCGCTGCTGATCACCGTCGACGGTGCGGACCGGATCACCTACGACCGCGACAAGCCGCGCAATCCGGTGCTCGACACGCTGGACGTCGAAATCGTCAAGGACGCCGCGCGCTTCCTCGAAGACGGCGAAAAGATGCAGCTGCAATACGCGGTGCAGAACACGCTGCGCACCATCGGCACCCGCACCTCCAGCCACATCGTCAGCCGCTTCGGGATGCGCAACAACCTGCAACCCGATCACCTGACGGTGAAGCTGAACGGCAGTGCCGGCCAGTCGCTGGGCGCCTTCCTGGCGCCGGGGCTCAAGCTGGAGGTCTCGGGCGATGCCAACGACTATGTCGGCAAGGGTCTGTCGGGCGGGATCATCGTCGTGCGGCCGCCGATGGCCAGCCCGCTGATCGCCGCCGACAACACCATCATCGGCAACACCGTGCTTTACGGCGCGACCGACGGCTATCTCTTTGCCGCCGGCCGCGCGGGGGAGCGTTTCGCGGTGCGCAATTCCGGCGCCCGGGTGGTGGTGGAGGGCTGCGGCTCCAACGGGTGCGAATACATGACCGGCGGCACCGCGGTGATCCTGGGGCCGATCGGCGCCAACTTCGGCGCGGGCATGACCGGCGGGATGGCCTACCTTTACGACCCCGAGGGCCGCGCGCAGGCACTGATGAACCATGAGACGCTGGTGTCCTGTGCGGTGACACAGGATCATTGGATGCAGGACCTGAAATCGCTGGTCGAGCGCCACGCGAAGGAAACGGGCAGCCGCAAGGCCGGGGAGTTGCTTCAGCATTGGGATCGGGAAAAGGAAAACTTCCTTCAGATCTGCCCCAAGGAGATGCTGTCGGCGCTCGAACATCCCATCGGGATCGAAGAGGCCGCGATCCCGGCGGAATGAACGCAGCTGCGGACGTCCCGGCCGGGGCGTTCCGCGCGCGCTTGACCCCTTTCGGCAAAGCGTGGCTTAAGGGCTGGCATGAGCAGAAAGACCACACCCAGGCCACGCGGCGGCAGCGCCCGCAAGACCGCGGCCCGCAAGGCCACCGTAAAGCCCGCGCGGGCCGAAAGACCGCCGCTGCGCCGGCGGCTGCGCCGCTACGGGCTGCGCGGCGTCCTGGGGCTCGTGGCGCTGGTGTTTGTGGTGGTGTTCCTGTTCAGCTTCATCCGCCCGCCGACGACCTTCTACATAGCGTCCGAAAAGCGCAGGCTGGGCGAGGTCGATTACCAATGGGTGCCGATGGAAAGCATCGCGCCGGTCATGGCGCGTTCCGTCGTCGCCGCCGAAGATGCGAATTTCTGCGAGCACTGGGGCTTTGACATGTCCGCCATCCGCCGCGCGCTCGAAGACGGGGGCGCGCGGGGGGCTTCGACCATATCGCAGCAAACGGTCAAGAACCTGTTTCTCTGGCAGGGGCGCAGCTGGCCGCGAAAGGCGCTCGAGGCCCTGTTGACCCCGGTGATGGAAACGCTGTGGTCCAAACGGCGCATCCTTGAGATGTATCTGAACATCATTGAATTCGACGAAGGCGTCTTTGGCATCGAGGCGGCGGCGCAACGCTATTTCAAGGTCGCCCCCGCCGATCTGACCGCCACGCAGGCCGCCCGGCTGGCCGCGATCCTGCCCGATCCCAAGGATCGCAACGCGGCGCGGCCGACGGCCTTCCTGCGCAAACGCAGCGCAGACATCGCGGATGGCGCGGCGACGTTGCGCGCGGATGGCCGCTCAGCCTGTTTCGAGAGTTGAAACTCACGCCTTTGCAAGGCAATAACCATCATGGATGCTACTCAGGTGACATGATGAACAGGCTCTACCACGTTCCCCTTTCTCCCTTCTGCCGCAAGGTCCGGCTGGTGCTGGCGGAAAAGAAGGTCGAGGTCGAACTGGTCGAGGAACGCTATTGGGAGGAAAACCCCGAGTTCCTGCGGCGCAATCCGGCCGGCAAGGTGCCGGTCCTGCGCATCGGCGGGCATACGCTTTCCGAAAGTCAGGCGATCTGCGAATTCCTTGAGGAAACCATCTCCGAACCCCCGCTGATGCCGCGCGATCCCGCCGCCCGTGCCGAGGTGCGCAGGCTGGTGATGTGGTTCGACGACAAGTTCCACCATGAGGTGACCTCCAAACTGCTCTATGAGCGCGTCAACAAGAAGATCACCGGCAAGGGCTATCCCGACAGCACCAATGTCAAGTCGGGGGCCAAGCGGATCAAGTACCACCTGGATTACATGGGCTGGCTGCTGGATCAGCGCCGCTGGCTGGCGGGCGACGTGCTGACCCTGGCGGATTTCGCGGCGGCGGCGCATCTGTCCTCGCTCGACTATATCCGCGATGTGGATTGGAACCGCTGCCCACAGGTCAAGGACTGGTACGCCAAGATCAAGTCGCGGCCCGCGTTCCGCTCGATCCTGGCCGATCAGGTTTCGGGCTTTCCGCAGCCGTCCCATTACGCGGATCTGGATTTTTGAGCGCGACGCTCAAGCGCGATCTGATCAGCTTTGCGACGCAGGCGGGGTTTTCCTCGGTCGGGGTGTGTCGGCCGGACGGGGTGCCGGAGATCGCCGGGCGGCTGCATGAGTTCGTGCAGGCGGGGCGGCACGGTCAGATGCGGTGGATGGCCGAACGGATGGGGTGGCGCGGCGATCCGGCCGCGTTGTGGTCCGAAGCGCGCTCCGTCATCATGCTGGCAGAGATCTACACCCCGGATCACGACCCGCTGGCGGTGCTGTCGCAACGCGACCGCGGCGCGATCAGCGTCTATGCCCAGAACCGCGATTATCACGACGTCGTCAAGAAACGCCTGAAAAAGGTGGGGCGCTGGCTGCTGGAACAGGCGCCCGATCGGGATGCGTCGATCAAGGTCTTCGTCGATACCGCCCCGGTGATGGAAAAGCCGCTGGCGGCGGCGGCCGGGCTGGGCTGGCAGGGCAAGCATACCAACCTGCTGTCGCGCGATCTGGGCAACTGGTTCTTTCTGGGCGCGCTCTTCACCACGTTGGATCTGCCGCCCGACGCCAAGCCGCCCGAGCGCTGCGGCAGCTGCACCGCCTGCCTGGACATCTGCCCCACGGGGGCGTTTCCGGCGCCCTTCCAGCTGGATGCGCGGCGCTGCATTTCCTATCTGACGATCGAACATGACGGGCCGGTCGACCCGGCGCTGCGCCCGCTGCTGGGCAACCGCATCTATGGCTGCGACGATTGCCTGGCGGTCTGCCCGTGGAACAAATTCGCCCGCGCAGGCCGCGATGCGCGGTTGGCGGCGCGGCCCGATCTGCTGGCCCCGCCGCTGGCGGAACTGGCCGGTCTGGACGACGCGGCATTCCGCCGCCATTTTTCCGGCTCGCCGATCAAGCGGATCGGCAGGAACCGCTTTCAGCGTAACGTGGCCTATGCCATCGGCAATTCGCAGGACGCGGCGTTGCGGCCCACGGCCCAGCGTCTGGCCGAAGACGCCGATCCCACCGTTGCGGAGGCCGGCCGCTGGGCGGCGGCCCGGTTGCCCGGCTGAGCCGCGCATGGGGCTGATGGCCGTCATCCACCGCCTGTCGCTCCGGGCCGAGGGCGCCTTCGACCGGCTGCGCCCGCGCAACTGGCGCAGCTATGACATGCCGCCGGTGATCGACGCCTACCGCGGCTTTGCCACGCCCGACGGTCTGGTCCTGCGCGCCCGCCTGTTGCGCCGGTTGCGCCGGACCGACCCCAGCGAGGGGCAGCGTGTGCTGCGCAACCTGATCCAGATGCTGAGCCTGTTTTTGACGCATGAGGTCGCCGCCGTCCCGGTGCGTGCCGCCGGATCGGACGCGGAGGGTCTGAGCGACAAGGAGGGCTACCTGTGGCTGGAGGTGCCGCGCGGCGCGCAGCGCGCGGGCTGGGCGCATGTCCGGGTGGCGCTGCGCGACCACCCCGAGGTGCAGGCCGATCTGCCGGTGCTGATCCCGCGCGAGGACGCGCGGTTCGGGGTGATCTCGGACATAGACGACACGATGATGGAAACCGGCGCCTATTCGATCCTGCGCAACCTGTGGACGTCGCTGACCGGAAATGCGCTGACGCGGCATGTCTATCCCGACGCGGTCAGCCTGATGAGCCGCCTGCACGGGCAGGGGCGCAACCCGGTGTTCTATGTCAGCTCCTCGCCGTGGAACCTGCACGCCTTTCTCGACCGGATCTTCGAGCGTGCGGGACTGGTGCGCGGGCCGATGTTCCTGCGCGATCTGGGGCTTGCGCCCAGCCGCTATCTGGCGGGCTCGCACAACGATCACAAGGGCAGCGCGATCGCGCGGGTGATGGCGGCCAATCCGCGGCTGCGCTTCGTCCTGATCGGCGACACGGCGCAGCGTGATGCGCAGGCTTATCTCCAAAGCTGCATAGAGTTTCCGGGCCGGGTCGCGGCGATCCTGCTGCGAGAGCCCCGGCCGGGCGCCGACGCAAAAAGCCTGAGCGCGATCGAGGCCATCGCCGCGCTGGGTGTCCCGGTGCTGCACGATGCGGATTTCACCGGATCGGCGGATTGGCTGTCCCGCGCGGGCATCCCGCTGGATCCGGCGTCGGGCGCGCTTTGAGAGGGGCGGCGAATCTGCTATGCTGGGGTCCGTCGTTACCGGAGGTACCGCATGTCCCGTCACATCATGGATCACAACCGGATCACCCGTCGGCGCGCGGCCGAAGGCGTGGTGCGGCAGCACACCCTGCAATCGCTCGCTGAGGTTGCGCGGCGCACGGGCGCGGCCGGGCCGCATCGCGCGTCACTGGCGCTGCAACGCAGGCCGAGGCCCGGCAGCGTACCGGGCGCGCGCATGCAAAGCTATCTGCGGATCGAACGCGGCGAACAGGTCTGATCCGCATTTGCATCGGGCGCGGGTTTCAACCGCGCCGCCGACTGCATAGAACACCCCCGCCGGACTGACCGGCGAGGGAGGTCCCATGCAGCCGCTTCGCGGTATCCTGCTGAGCACGCTGGCGGTGTCGCTGTTCGTGGTGATGTCCAGCCTCGTCAAGGCGCTGGAGCGTATTCCGGCCGGGGAGACGGTGTTCTTCCGCTCGGCCTTCGCATTGCCGGCGATCCTGGGCTGGCTGCTGTGGCGCGGCAATCTGCGCGGCGATCTGCGGACCGCCAACTGGAAGGGCCACGCCTGGCGGGGCCTGATGGGCACCAGCGCGATGGCTCTGAACTTCGCGGGGTTGCGGTTCCTGCCGCTGCCCGAGGTCACGGCACTTCAGTTCGCCACGCCGATCCTGATCGTCGTCTTCGCCGCGGTGATCCTGAAGGAAAAGGTGCGCCTGTTCCGCATCAGCGCGGTATTCGTCGGCCTGATCGGCGTGCTGGTCATCGTGTCGCCGCGCCTGACCCTGTCGCCCGGCGGGAGCACCGGCGGGAGCACTGGCGGGACCGAGGCGATCGGCGCGCTGATCGTGCTGGCCTCGGCGACATTCGCCGCCTTTGCCCAGGTGTTCATCAAGTCCATGTCGCGCGTGGAGAAGACCGCGGCGATCGTGTTCTACTTCACCGCGACCTCGACGGTGCTGTCGTTGTTCACGCTGCCGTTCGGCTGGGTCCTGCCCGCACCCGGCGAGGCGGCAATGCTGATCGGGATGGGGCTGATCGGGGGGATCGGCCAGATCCTGCTGACCGCCTCCTACCGCTATGCCGATGCCAGCGTGCTCGCGCCCTTCACCTATGTCACGATGATCTGGTCGCTGCTGATCGGCTATTTCGTCTTTGCCGAGGTGCCGACGCTGCCGATGCTGGGCGGTGCGGGTCTGATCATCTGCGCGGGCGTGGCCATCGTGCTGCGCGAACGCCACCTTGGGCTGAAAGCCACGGCGGAGCGCAAGGTGGCGGGCAAGGGGATGCATTAGAAGATCGCCTTCGGCGAGGATATTTTCGACCAGAAGAAGCGAGATGTGCCAGGGGCGGCCACGGCGCGCCCGTTCAACGGGGCGCACCGGGTCGCACCGGGGCGGGAGCGGAGAGGATCAGCTGCGGACGAGCTTTTCGTAGCTTTGCGCGATGTCGCGGGTCAGGGCGCCGACCTCGAAGCTGTAATCGCCGATCTGGCCCACGGGCGTGACCTCTGCCGCGGTGCCGGTCAGCCAGCATTGCTCAAAGCTTTCGAGCTCCTCGGGCATGATATGGCGCTCATGCACCTTGATCTGCTTGTCGCGCAACATGCCGATCACCGTCTGGCGGGTGATGCCGTTGAGAAAGCAGTCGGGGTCGGGGGTGTGGACCTCGCCGTTCTTGACGAAGAACATGTTGGCGCCCGTCGCCTCGGCCACATAGCCGCGATAGTCGAACATCATCGCGTCGGAACAGCCCTTGGCCTCGGCCGCGTGCTTGGACATGGTGCAGATCATGTAGAGACCGGCGGCCTTGGCGTGGCTGGGGATGGTTTCGGGCGAGGGGCGTTTCCACTTGGAGATGTCGAGCTTGGCGCCCTTCATCTTGGCATCGCCGTAATAGGCGCCCCATTCCCAGGCCGCGACCGCCAGGCGGACGGGGTTGCGCTGACTGGCGACGCCCATGTCCTCGCCCGCGCCGCGCCAGGCCACGGCGCGCACATAGGCATCGGTCAGGCCCATCGCCTCGAGAACCTGGTATTTCGCGGCTTCGATCTCATCCACGGTGTAGGGGATCGGCATGTCGATGGCCGCGCCGGAGGCCAGCAGGCGTTCGGAATGCTTGCGGGATTCGAAGATCGTGCCGTTGTAGCAGCGCTCGCCCTCGAACACGGAGGAGGCATAGTGCATGGCATGGGTCAGGATATGCACATTGGCGTCGCGCCAGGGCACCAGCCTGCCATCCATCCAGATCTTTCCGTCACGGTCATCGTATCCGCCAGCCATCGAACCTATCCTCTATGTTATGCAGGCAGTGCGCTGAAATTGCTAAAATTGCTCAGCCAATCCCTGCGCAAGACATATTATTGCGCCAATAATCGCGATCGCTAGCAATTGACCGTTGGAAAGTCAACATGACTGACATAAAAACAGGGAGAGGCGATGAATTTGTGATGGAAGGGCTGGACATGCCGGATCACCCGCCGCGGGCACAGGGCGGAGAGGCGCTGCTGTTCCTGACGGATGAACAGCTGCGCAAGGGCATCGAGGCGATGTTCTTCGCCTATCGCGGCTTTACGGCCGATCCCGACCGGATTCTGGCCGAACACGCCTATGGCCGCGCGCACCACCGGGCGATCCATTTCATCAACCGCACCCCCGGGACGACGGTGAACAATCTTCTGGATATCCTCGGGGTGACGAAACAATCGCTGAACCGCGTGTTGCGCAGCCTGATCGAGGATGGTCTGGTCGAATCGCGCGTGGGCACGCGCGACAAGCGGGAACGGCACATGTATCTGACCGAGAAGGGCGTTGCGCTGGAACAGAAGATCAGCGCCGCGCAGCGGCGGCGGATGCGCGGCGCGTTCCGGGCCGCGGGCCCCGAGGCCGTGGCGGGGTTCCGGCAGGTGCTCGAAGCGATGATGGACCCGGAGTTGCGGCGACATTTCAATGCCGTGAAGGACGAGGACAGATGAGCGAACAGGCCGAAAGCCATCTGCTGATCGTCGACGACGACGCGCGCATCCGCGCGCTGTTGCAGAAGTTTCTGATCAGGCAGGGGTTCTATGTGTCGGCGGCGCGCGACGCGGCACATGCGCGGCGGCTTCTCGACGGGCTGGATTTCGACCTGATCGTGCTGGACGTGATGATGCCCGGCGAGGACGGCGTCAGCTTCACCCGTGCCCTGCGCGCGGAATCGAGCACGCCGATCATGCTGCTGACCGCGCGCGGCGACACCGACGACCGGATCGCGGGCCTGGAGGCGGGCGCCGACGACTACCTGCCCAAGCCGTTCGAGCCAAAGGAACTTCTGTTGCGCATCAACGCGATTCTGCGCCGCGTGCCGCAGTCGCCGGAGACCTCCGACGGGCCCAAGGTCCTGCATCTGGGCGACGTGCGCTACGACGTGGAGCGCGCCGAGCTCTGGCACGGGGCCGAGCAGGTCCGGCTGACCGCGACCGAGGTTCAGCTGATGCGCATATTCGCGTCCTGTCCCGGCGAGGCCGTCAGCCGCAGCAAGCTGGTCGAGGATCTCGGCCGTGATCGCGACCAGGCCCAGGAGCGCGCCGTCGACGTGCAGATTACCCGCCTGCGCCGCAAGATCGAGGCCGACCCCAAGCAGCCCCGGTATTTGCAGACGGTGCGCGGGTCGGGTTACATGCTTGCGCCCGATTGAAAACCGCCCGAGGGTCGTGTTTCGATGACAAGGGGCCGCAGGCGGCGGCCCCGCGCGAAAGGAGGCTCGCCCATGCCAACGGCCCTGATCACCCATCCCGACGGTCTGAAACACCTGACCCCCGAAGGGCACCCGGAGCAGGTCGCACGGCTGGAAAGGGTGCTGGCCGCGCTGGACGCGCCGCAATTCGCCGCCCTGCAGCGGGTCAGCGCGCCGAAGGCGGCGGATGACGATATCCTGCGCGTGCATCCCGCCGCCTATGTGCAGAGGCTGCGCGACAACATGCCCGAGGCGGGGGTCGTGGCGCTGGACGCGGACACATACGCTTCGCCGGGAACGCTGGACGCGGTCTATCGCGGCGCGGGGGCGGCCGTGCGCGCGGTGGACATGGTGCTGTCCGGCGAGGTGCGCAACGCGTTCTGCGCCACGCGCCCGCCGGGGCATCACGCGGAACGCGAAACCGCCATGGGCTTTTGCCTGCTGGGCAATGTTGCGATCGGCGCCGCACATGCGCTGGACCATCACGGCCTGGATCGCGTCGCCATCATCGATTTCGATGTGCACCACGGCAACGGCACGCAGGATCTGCTGGAAGACGACGCGCGCGTGTTGTTCGTCTCGACCCATCAATCGCCGCTTTACCCCGGTACGGGGGCGGCCGATGAAACCGGCGCGCATAACAACGTGCTGAACCTGCCGCTGCCGCCGGGCACCGGCAGCGCCGCCTATCGCCAGGTGTTCACCGGGCGGGTACTGCCGACCGTGCGCGAATTCGCGCCACAGTTGATCCTGGTCTCGGCAGGCTTCGACGCTCATGCCGCCGATCCGCTGGCGCAGATGGTGCTGACGACGCAGGATTTCGCCTGGATCACTGCCGGGATATGCGCGCTGGCGGATGAGATCTGCGACGGGCGCGTCGTCTCGACTCTCGAGGGTGGGTATGATCTTCAGGCGCTGGCCGAGGCAGCATCGGCCCATGTCAAAGTGTTGATGGAGCATTCCGCATGAATGAAAGCCCGGTATCCGAAATGACCTTCGAAGCCGCGATGAAGGAGCTGGAGCAGGTCGTGGGCCAGCTGGAACACGGCGATGTCGCGCTGGAGGATTCGATCCGCCTTTATGAGCGCGGCGCCGAGCTGAAGAAGCGCTGCGAGCAGAAGCTCAAGGAAGCGGAGGAAAAGGTCGCCTCGATCACGCTTGACGGCGATGGCAACCCGAAAGGGACGACACCCGCCGAAGGTCTGTGATGTTCGCGGCCCGCCTGCTGGACGCATCCGATACCGTCACGGCGCATCTGCAAGCGGCGCTGGCCGCGCTGCCCGATCAGCCGGTCAGCCACGCGATGGCCTATGGCTGCAAGGGCGGCAAGGGGCTGCGCGGGTTTCTGGTGCTGGAATCGGCGCGTCTGAACGACCTCGATCCTGACCTCGCGTTGAACGCGGCAGCTGCGGTCGAGGCGATGCATGCCTATTCGCTGATCCATGACGATCTGCCCTGCATGGACGATGACGACACGCGGCGGGGCCGCCCGACCGTGCATCGCGAATGGGATGAGGCGACGGCCGTTCTGGCGGGCGATGCCCTGCAATGTCTGGCGTTCGACCTTTTGGCGCGGGAAGACGGGCATTCGGACCCGGCGGTGCGCCTGTCGTTGGTCGCGTCTATGGCGCGGGCCGCGGGGGCGGAGGGGATGGTTCATGGGCAGGCGCTCGATATCGCCGCCGAATCCGCACCCGAGGCGCTCGATCTGGATCAGATCGTGCTTTTGCAGAAGAGCAAGACCGGCGCGCTGATCGAATGGGCGGCCACGGCGGGCGCGGTGCTGGCGGGTGCCGATCCGACGCCGCTGCGCCACTATGCGATGGCGCTGGGGCTTGCGTTTCAGATCGCCGACGATCTGCTGGATGCCGAAGGCGACCCGACGACGGCCGGCAAGCGGCTGCAAAAGGACGCCGAGGCCGGCAAGGCGACCTTCGTGTCGCTGTTGGGGATCGAGGGCGCGCGCGCGCAGGCGGCGGATCTGGTCGCCCAGGCCGAGGCGGCGCTGGCGCCATTCGGTGCCCGCGCCGGAACCTTGCGGGAGGCCGCGCGCTTCGTTATCGAGCGCGACAGTTAAGCCCCGGAGGGCAACCCATGTCCGAACGACCCAAAACCCCGCTGCTGGATCAGGTCAGGCGCCCTGTCGACCTCAAGCCGCTCAGCGACGCACAGCTGCACCAGCTGGCGCGCGAACTGCGGGCCGAGACGATCAGCGCGGTGTCCGAAACCGGAGGGCATCTGGGCGCGGGGCTGGGCGTGGTCGAGCTGACCGTGGCGCTGCACGCCGTGTTCGACGCCCCGCGCGACCGGATCATCTGGGACGTCAGCCACCAATGCTATCCGCACAAGATCCTGACCGGCCGCCGCGACCGTATCCGCACCCTGCGTCAGAAAGACGGGCTGTCGGGTTTCACCAAACGATCCGAGTCGCCCTTTGATCCCTTCGGCGCGGCGCATAGCTCCACCTCGATCTCCGCGGCGCTGGGCTTCGCCGTGGCGCGCGATCTGGGCGGCGCGCCCGAGCATGGGCTGGGCGATGCCGTCGCGGTGATCGGCGACGGCGCGATGAGCGCGGGCATGGCCTATGAGGCGATGAACAACGCGGGCGCGCTGAAAAAACGGCTGATCGTGATTCTCAACGACAATGAGATGTCGATCGCTCCGCCGGTGGGCGCGATGTCGTCCTATCTGTCGCGGCTTTACGCCGGGGCGCCGTTCCAGGATTTCAAGGCGGCGGCGAAAGGGGCGGTCAGCCTGCTGCCGCAACCTTTCCAGGACGGCGCGCGGCGCGCCAAGGATCTGCTCAAGCACATGACCGTCGGCGGCACCCTGTTCGAGGAGCTGGGCTTTTCCTACATCGGCCCCATCGACGGGCATGATCTGGACCAGTTGCTGCCGGTGCTGCGCACCGTGCACGACCGCGCCACCGGCCCGGTGCTGATCCATGCGATCACCAAGAAGGGCAAGGGCTATGCCCCCGCGGAAACCGCCCGCGACAAGGGGCACGGGGTCTCGAAATTCGATGTTGTGACCGGCGAGCAGCGCAAGGCGCCGTCCAACGCGCCGAGTTATACCAAGGTCTTCGCTCGTGCGCTCATCGCGCAGGCGGCCGATGATGCGCGTATCACCGCCGTGACGGCGGCGATGCCCGACGGGACCGGGCTCGACCTGTTCGCCGAACGCTATCCCAGTCGCTGTTTCGACGTGGGGATTGCGGAACAGCACGCGGTGACCTTCTGTGCGGGCATGGCGGCGGGCGGGCTGCGGCCCTTCTGCGCGCTTTATTCCACATTTCTGCAACGTGGCTACGATCAGGTGGTGCACGATGTGGCGATCCAGCGCCTGCCGGTGCGTTTCGCCATCGACCGCGCCGGGCTGGTGGGGGCCGACGGCGCGACCCACGCGGGGGCCTTCGACGTGGCCTTCCTGGCCAATCTGCCCGGGTTCACCGTGATGGCCGCCGCCGATGAGGCGGAGCTGATGCATATGGTCGCCACCGCCGCCGCGCATGACGAGGGCCCGATCGCGTTCCGCTTTCCGCGCGGCGAGGGCGAGGGCGTCGATCTGCCCGAAGCCGGCGTGCCGCTGGAAATCGGCAAGGGCCGCATCATCAGCGACGGCGGGCGCGTCGCGCTGCTGTCCTTCGGCACCCGCCTGTCAGAGGTGCGCCGCGCCGCCGAGGCGCTTTCCGCCCGCGGCATCCGCCCCACCGTCGCCGACGCGCGCTTTGCCAAACCGCTGGACCGCGAGTTGATCCTGCAACTTGCACGCGACCATGAGGCGCTGATCACCATCGAGGAAGGCGCGATCGGCGGCTTTGGCAGCCACGTCGCGCAGCTGCTGGCCGAAGAGGGCGTGTTCGACGGCGGGTTGAAATACCGCTCCATGGTGCTGCCCGACATATTCATAGATCAGGCCAGCCCCGCCGACATGTACGCGACCGCCCGGCTGGATGCCGAGCACATCGAGCGCAAGGTGTTGCAGGTTCTGGGCGTGGACAAACTCGACAGCAAGCGCGCCTGAACGACGTCGGCCCGTGTACGTCGGCCCGTGTACGTCAGCCCGTGTGCCGCGCCTCGCGTTCGCGCGCCAGCAGATCGCGCAGACCGCTGCGGTAGTCGGGGTACTTCAACGCAACGCCCAATTCGTGTTTGATGCGGTCGTTGCGGACGCGCTTGGATTCTGCATAGAAGCTTGATGCCATCGGCGTCATTTCCGCCTGCTCGATGGGAATTTCGGGCGGCACCGGCACGCCCAGCAACTCCGCCGCGAAGGCGATCACATCCTGCGGTGGCGCGGCGTCATCGTCGCAGAGGTTGTAGATCGCGTTCCGATCGGCGCGCAAATCGGGCCGGGCGATGGATGCCGCCAGCACCTGCGCGATGTCCTCCACGTGGATGCGGGAAAACACCTGGCCGGGCTTGACGATGCGGCGCGCCGTGCCGTTCAGCACCTTGGCGAAGGGGCCGCGGCCCGGCCCGTATATCCCCGCAAGCCGGAAGATATGCAGCGGCAACCCGGTTTCCGCCGCGAACCGCTGCCAGGCGGTTTCGGCCTGGACGCGCATCTGCCCGCGCCGGGTGCCGGGGGTCAGGGGGGTGTCTTCGTCGACCCAGGCGCCGCCGTGATCGCCGTAAACCCCCGTGGTCGAAAGATACCCCGCCCATTCCAGACGGCCCGCCACCCGGGCCAGGGTATCCTGCCAGCCGGTCAGCAGCGGGTCGCCCGCCGTGTCCGGCCCGGCACAGATCAGCAGATGCGAGGCCCGCTCCAGCGCCTCGTTCACATCGTCGCGCCCCAGTAACAGCGCGGTCACGCCGCTGTCGGTGAGCGCGCGGGCCTTGTCGGCGGACCGCGTGGTGCCGATGATCGTCCATCCGCAGGGGATCAGCACATCGGCCAGCGCCTGCGCCGAATACCCGTGCCCGAAACTGAAAAGCGTGCCTGTCATGGCGCGACGATGCGGCGAAGGGCGCGCGGATGCAAGGAGCCGCGTTCAGCGGCCCTTCCAGACCGGATCGCGTTTCTCGGCAAAGGCGCGCGCGCCCTCCTTGTTGTCGTCCGAGCCATAGAGCACATCGACGCTTTCCAACTGCCGCCCGGTGACCCGGTTCATGGCATCCTGGAACTTCGAATCCTCGGCATCGCGCACGATTTCCTTGATCGCGGCGTAAACCAGCGGCGGCCCCGAAGCCAGAAGCCGCGCCATCTCGCGCGCCTGCTGCATCAGGTCCGCTGCCGGATACAGGTGGTTGACCAGCCCCCAGCGCCGCGCCTCCTGCGCGTTCAGCCAGCGCCCGGTCAGCAGCATTTCCATCGCGATGTGATAGGGAATGCGCTTGGGCAGCTTGATGCTGGCCGCATCCGCCACCGTGCCCGACCGGATTTCCGGCAGCGCAAAGCTGGCGTGATCCGCGGCCAGGATGATGTCGGCCGACAGCGCCAGCTCCAGCCCGCCGCCGCAACAGATGCCGTTGACGGCGGCGATCACGGGCTTGTTCATGCCGCGCAGTTCCTGAAGCCCGCCAAAGCCGCCACGGCCATAATCCCCGTCGACGGCATCGCCCCCGGCGGCGGCCTTCAGATCCCAGCCGGGACAAAAGAATTTCTGCCCCGCGCCGGTCACGATGGCGACCCGCAGATCGGGGTCGTCGCGAAATTGGGCAAAGATCTCGCCCATCAGACGACTGGTCTCCAGATCGATGGCGTTCGCCTTCGGACGGTCCAGCGTCACCTCCAGCACCGGGCCGTCGCGGTGGGGCCTTACCGGGGATGTCTCTTGCATGTGTCGCTCCTTGGTTCAGCTCGGGGTCATGCGGATCAGCGCGTCGGCCGCGATGGCACGCCCGTCGGTTATCAAAAGCGGATTGATCTCGACCTCCTCCAGACGGTCGGCGTGGGTGACGGCGAAATCCTGCAATGCGAGGGCCGCCTCCAGTATCCGCCTGCGCGGCAGCGGCGCGGCGCCGCGATAGCCGCGCACGATCCGGTCAAGCCGCAGCCCCGCCAGCGCCGCGTCGATATCCTGCGCCCGCACCGGCAACAACAGATGCGCGCGCTCGTCGAAAAGCTCCGCCAGAATGCCGCCGGCGGCCAAGGTCAGTACGAACCCATGCGCCGGATCGCGGTGAATCCCGATCAGCAGCTCCAGCCGTATGGGGTGTACCATCTCTTCCACCAGAAAGGCGGCCGCACCCATGGCCCGGGCGGAGGCCTCTACCGCATCTGCATCTTGCAGGTTCAGCCGGACCGCGCCTGCCTCGGTCTTATGCGCATGGCCTTCGGCCTTGAGGACGAAAGGTGCGCGCAGCCGCGCCGTCAGGCGCGCGGCATCGGCCGGGGACGTCGCGCGAAATCCTGATGGCCGGTCGAGACCGTGACGCGCCAGCAGCCGCTTGGCCTCGGCCTCCGCCAAAAGAGCTGCCTCGCGCGGCAGGCCGGGCAGCAGGACAGGCAGGCGCTCCTCCGCCACACCCGCCCGCGCGCGCGCCGCGTCGAGCGCCGCCAGCGCATCATCCAACCCGCAAAGCGGCACAACCCCGCCCGCCATCAACCGCTGCGCGACGTCTTCGGGCAAAAGCTCCGGCAGGGTGGCCACCATCGCCATGGGCGTGGGGCAGGAGCGTGAGGCTAGCAGCGCGGCCTCGATCGCGCACTCCCAATCGGCCGCGTCGCAGCGATCCGCGCGCGGAAAATCGACAATCACCAGGACCATGTCCAAGCCGGGCGCCTCCATGGCGGCCCATGCGCGTGCCATCGCAGCGGTGTCGCGCCAGATGTAAGTGTTGTAATCCAGCGGGTTGGCCAGCGCCACCATGGGCCCCAACGCCTTTCGCAGCGCATGGTCCTGTTCCCCCGTCAGCTGCGGAAAGCTCAGATCCGGCAGGCGCGTGGCCGCATCGGCAATCAATGCCGCTTCCCCACCCGAACAGCTGACGGAGGCCAGTCTGCCCCCCGCCAGCGGCCCGCGCATGTGCAGAACTTTCAGCGTTTCCAGAAACACCGTCAGGCTGCCGGCTTGTGGGATCCCCAACCGCGCAAGGAAAGCGTCCGCGCCCGCGGACCCGCCCGCGATCGAGGCGGTATGCGACTGCGTTGCCTGCTGTGCCTGGCTCGAGCGCCCGACCTTAAGCACCACTATCGCCACGCCCCGCGCCCGTGCGGCCCGCGCCAGGGCTTCCCACTCCCGCAGATCGCCGAACCCTTCCACATGCAACCCGATCGCTGTGACACGCTCGTCATCCAGCAGCTGGCGCGCGATCAGGGCCTGCGACAGCTGAGCCTGGTTGCCGCAGGTGATCACATAACCCACCGGCAGCGCGCGTCGTTGCATGCTCAGGTTCAGCGCCACATTGGACGACTGGGTCAGGATCGCCACGCCGCGATCCACGCGTGCCAGCCCGTGTTGATCGGGCCATATCATGGCGCCGTCGAACGCGTTCAGGAAGCCATAGCAATTCGGGCCCAGTATCGGCATCCGGCCCGCCGCATCCAGCAGTTGCCGCTGGAGGTCGTCGGCACATGTATCTTCCGCCACAGCCTCCGAAAAGCCGGAGGCGAAACAGACGGCACCGCCCGCACCCGCATTGGACAGGGCCGCGACAACATCCAGCGTCGCATGACGGTTCACGCCGACAAAGGCGGCATCCGGCGCGCAAGGCAGCTGGGCAACCTCTCGCACCGCCGCCACGCCGCCCACCGAATCCGCGTCGGGATGAACCGCCATCAGGCGGCCCGGAAAACCCGCCCTTTGGCATTGCGCGATGACCTGCCTGCACCACGCGCCGCCGCCGACCACGGCTATGGATCGGGGATTGAGCAGGCGCGTCAGATCCATGATCGACCCTTGGCGGGAAAACCGAAGGCGGCCTTCGGCGAGGATATTTGCAACCAGAAGAAGCGGCAGGCAGCCCCCCGGCCGGATCGAGGGCGCGGGGGGCCTTCTCCTGGTGCGGTCATCGGCGTCCCCGCCTGTACCGCTCCTCGAACTTGCGCGAGTCGAGTTAACAACCCGTTTCTTCTGGTCGAAAATATCCCCGCCGGAGGCATGAAACCTCAGGCCCCCAGCGCGCGCAGCATCTCGCGCGCGATGATATGGCGTTGAATCTCGCTGGTGCCGTCCCAGATGCGTTCCACCCGCGCATCGCGCCAGAAGCGTTCCAGTGGATAGTCGTCCATCAATCCCATGCCGCCGTGCAACTGGATCGCCGCGTCCGTCACCCGGCCCAGCATCTCGGAGGCGAAGAGCTTGGCCGAGGCGATCTCGCGGTTGGCGCTCAACCCCTGGTCCAGCCGGTCGGCGGCGGCCAGCGTCAGCAGGTCGGCGGCGTCTATTTCCGTCACCATGTCGGCCAGCTGAAAGGCGACGCCTTGGAACTTGCCGATCTTCTGCCCGAACTGTTCGCGCTCGGCCGCGTAATGCAGCGCGTGGTCGAAGGCGCGGCGGGCGCGCCCGACGCTCATCGCGGCGACGGTGATGCGGGTGGCGTAGAGCCAGCTGTTCATCACCTCGAACCCGCCATCGACCGTGCCCAGCACCTGCGCGTCGGGCAGGCGGCAATCGTCGAAGTCGAGGATCATGTTGGCATAGCCGCGATGGCTGACGGATTTATAGCCGTCGCGGATGGTGAACCCCGGCGTGCCGCGATCCACCAGAAAGGCGGTGATGCGCTTTTTCGGGCCCTTGGGCGTCTGATCCTCGCCGGTGGCGACGAAGACGATGATGAAATCGGCGTGGTCCGCCCCCGAGATGAAATGCTTGGTGCCGTTCACCACCCAATCGCCGCCGTCGCGCCGGGCGGTGCATTTCATGCCCCGCACATCCGATCCGGCGCCCGGTTCGGTCATCGCCAGCGCGTCCATCCGTTCGCCCCGCACGGCGGGCATCAGGTAGCGGTCGATCTGGTCGCCTTCGCAGGCCATGAGGATGTTCTGCGGCCGTCCGAAGAAATGGGTGAGCGCCATCGACCCACGCCCCAGCTCGCGTTCCACCAGGGCAAATTCCAGGTGGGTCAGCCCCGCGCCGCCGACGCTTTCGGGAAAGTTGCAGGCGTAGAACCCCAGCTCCAGCGTCTTGCGCTTGATCTCTTGCGCGATCTCGGCGGGCACGGTGCCGCTGCGTTCCACGGCGGTCTCATGCGGATAGATCTCGCGCTCGACAAAGCTGCGGACCGTGTCGGCGATCATCTCCTGGTCCTGGGTCAGGCCGTATTGCATGGCGGCGCCTCCGGGCTGCTGGGCGTGCTACTGGGCGTAGGTGCTGCCTTCCTCGTCGAGGATGGCCTTCAGCTCCGCCAGGTGGCGGGCGTCCTGCTCGGGGTAGTTTTCGAGCTCCCTCGCGGTCTTCTCGGCGATCTCGTCGGACAGCACTGCCAGCGGCTGGCCGGTTTGCAGGGCGCGGATGTAGGTTTCCGCCGCGCGCTCGAAGTAATAGAGCCGGTTGAAGGTGTCGGCCACGGTGTCGCCGATGATCATGATGCCGTGGTTGCCCATGATCATCACCTTTTTCTTCGGGTCGTCGAAAAGCTGCGCGCAGCGCTCGCCTTCCTCTTCGAAGGCCAGGCCGCCGTAGTGGGTGTCGATCACATACCGGTTGAAGAAAGTGGCGCAGTTCTGGTCGATCGGCGGCAGGCGCGGATCTTTCAGCGTGGCCAGCACCGTCGCGTGGATCGAATGAACATGCATGGCGCAGCGCGCGTGGGCGCAGTGGCGGTGCAGCCCGCCGTGCAGCCCCCAGGCCGTGGGATCGGGCGCGCCGGGGGCGTTCAGCGTGTCAGGGTCGTTGGCGTCGACCTCGATCAGGTCGCTGGCGCGGATGCGGCTGAAATGGACCTGGTTGGGGTTCATCAGGAACCTGGTCCCGTCGTCGTTGATCGACAGGGAAAAGTGGTTCGCGACGCCTTCGTGCATGTTCAGCCGCGCCGTCCAGCGAAAGGCGGCGGCCAGGTCGACGCGTTCCTGCCAGTGGTCCATGTTGGGGCGGGGGTGCAGCTGGGTGGGTTGCATGAAAGGGCCTCCTGTTTCGCGCAGGTAACCATGGCGTGGCGGCGAAAACTACCCCTGTCATCCGCGCGCGCCCGGCGTCCTCCGGCTTGCGCACTGACGTGGATGGGGGTTGCGCAGCCATTCGATCTGATGACAATTGGTTCATGAAAATACCTGTCGTCAAATCATGGGCCGAAACGGCCCCGACCCTGATCGCCGTGGCCGCGGGACGCGCCCCGGCGGATGTGGTGCTGCGTGGCGGCACCTGGGTCAACGTGCAGTCGCGCGAACTGCTGGAACGCCACGATATCGCCATCGCCGAGGGGCGCTTTGCCTATTGCGGGCCAGATGCCTCGCATTGCATCGGCGAGGCCACCCAGGTGATCGAGGCGGAGGGAATGTTCATGATCCCCGGCCTTTGCGACGCGCATATGCATATCGAGTCGGGCATGCTGACGCCCGCCGAATTTGCCCGCGCCGTGATCCCGCATGGCACCACCAGCATGTTCACCGACCCGCATGAGATCGCCAATGTGCTGGGGCTGCGCGGGGTGCGGCTAATGCATGACGAGGCGCTCCTGCAGCCGGTCAACATCTTTACCCAGATGCCCAGCTGCGCGCCGTCGGCGCCGGGGCTGGAAACCACGGGCATGGAAATCACCCCCGAGGATGTGGCGCAGGCGATGGCCTGGCCCGGTATCGTCGGACTGGGAGAGATGATGAATTTCCCCGGTGTGGTGAACGCCGACCCCAAGATGCTGGCCGAGATCGCGGCGACCCAAGGTGCGGGCAAGACCGTGGGTGGCCATTACGCCAGCCCCGATCTGGGCGCCGCCTTTCACGCCTATGCCGCCGGCGGCCCCGCCGATGACCATGAGGGCACCGGAGAGGCCGACGCCATCGCCCGCGTGCGCCAGGGGATGCGATCGATGATGCGGCTGGGCAGTGCCTGGTACGATGTCGAGAGCCAGATCACGGCGGTGACCGAAAAGGGGCTGGACCCGCGCAATTTCATCCTGTGCACCGATGATTGCCATTCCGGCACCCTGGTGAACGAAGGCCATATGAACCGCGTCGTGCGCCATGCCATCGCCTGCGGCTGCGATCCGCTGATCGCGCTGCAGATGGCCACGGTCAACACCGCCACCCATTTCGGGATGGAGCGTGAAATCGGCTCCATCGCGCCGGGGCGGCGGGCGGATGTGGTGCTGAGCTCGGACCTGCGCAGCCTGCCGATCGAACGGGTGATCGCGCGCGGGGTGACGGTGGCCGAGGGCGGTGCGATCACCGTCGACTGCCCGCATCTGAATTGGCCCGAGGACGTGCGCCGGACCGTCAGGCTGGGCAAAAGGCTGGAAGCCGCGGATTTCCGCATCACCGCCCCCGCGGGCGCGGAAAGCGTTACCGCCAAGGTGATCGGCGTCGTGGAAAATCAGGCCCCGACCAAGGCGCTGCGTGCCGAACTATGCGTCGAGGATGGCGCGGTCACGGGCGACGAAGCTGCGGACATCTGCCAGATCGCGCTGGTGGAACGGCACAGGGGCACCGGCAAGGTGGTCAACGGCTTCGTCTCGGGCTTTGGCTATCGCGGGCGGATGGCGATGGCCTCGACCGTGGCGCATGACAGCCACCACATGATCGTGGTGGGCACCTCGGCCGCCGACATGGCGCTGGCCGCGAACCGGCTGGGCGCGGTCGGCGGCGGCATCACCGTCTGGCGCGACGGCGAAGAACTTGCGCTGGTCGAACTGCCCGTCGCGGGGCTGATGTCGGATGCGCCCGCAGCGCAGGTCGCGGCCAGCGCCGACGCCCTGGTGCGCGCGATGGCCGATTGCGGCTGCACGCTGAACAACGCCTACATGCAGCATTCGCTGCTGGCGCTGGTCGTGATCCCCGAACTCAGGATTTCGGACCTGGGCTTGGTCGATGTGACGAAATTCGAACTGACGACGTTATTTGAGGACGCCGAATGATCAACGAAAAACATAATTTTCCCGTCCACTCTCCCGATGTGCCGACGCCCGAGATCTTCACCGATGCCGATAAGGCGGTGGCGCGCCTGCGCGAGCTTTACGATATCGCGACCTCCTTTCTGGTCGAAAGCTTCGCCCATGCCCTGCGCAGCGAGCGGCAGAGCGTGCGTTATCGCGCGTTCTACCCCGAGATCCGCATCTCGACGTCGAGCTTCGCGCGGGTCGACAGCCGGTTGAGCTTTGGCCACGTCGCGCAGCCGGGGATCTATGCCACGACCGTCACGCGGCCCGATCTGTTCGCGAGCTATCTGCGCCAGCAGATCGACCTGCTGATCCAGAACCACAACGTCGGCGTCACGATCGGCGCCTCCGACACGCCGATCCCGATGCATTTCGCGGTCTCGGAGGTGCCCGACCTGGCGGTTCCCCACGAAGGCGCGCTGTCCTTCCCGCTGCGCGATGTCTTCGACGTGCCGGATCTTGCGACGACCAACGACGATATCGTCAACGGTCACGGGTTCAAGAATCCCGACGGCACCGGGCCGCTCGCACCCTTCCCGGCGCAACGGGTGGATTATTCGCTGGCGCGGCTGGCGCATTACACCGCGACCCGGCCCGAGCATTTCCAGAACCACGTGATGTTCACCAACTATCAGTTCTATGTGGAAGAGTTCGAGGCCTACGCCCGCACCGCGCTGGCCGATCCGCAAAGCGGCTATATCGCGCTGGTGGGGCCGGGCAATCAGGTCATCACCGAATCCGATGCGCCCATGGCACTTCCGGCAAAGCTGCCGCAGATGCCGACCTTTCATCTGAAAAAGGCAAACGGCCGGGGGATCACGCTGGTCAATATCGGCGTCGGCCCGTCGAACGCCAAGACCGCGACCGATCATATCGCGGTGCTGCGCCCGCACGCCTGGATCATGGTCGGCCATTGCGCGGGCCTGCGCAACAGCCAGCAGCTGGGCGATTTCGTGCTGGCCCATGCCTATCTGCGCGAAGACCACGTGCTGGATGCCGACCTGCCGGTCTGGGTGCCGATCCCGGCGCTGGCCGAAATCCAGATCGCGCTGGAAACCGCGGTGGAGGAGGTGACCGCGCTGGAGGGCTATGACCTCAAGCGGATCATGCGCACCGGCACCGTCGCCACCATCGACAACCGCAACTGGGAATTGCGCGACCATTCCGGCCCCGTCCACCGGCTGAGCCAGTCGCGCGCCGTGGCGCTCGACATGGAAAGCGCGACGATCGCGGCCAACGGCTTTCGCTTTCGCGTGCCCTACGGCACCTTGCTGTGCGTGTCCGACAAGCCGCTGCACGGGGAGCTCAAGCTGCCGGGCATGGCGTCGGAGTTCTATACCGCGCAGGTCGGACGGCACCTGAAGATCGGGATCCGCGCGATGGAGCTGCTGTCGGAAATGCCGCTGGAACGACTCCATTCGCGCAAATTGCGCAGTTTTGAGGAGACGGCCTTTCTGTAATCGCGCGATTGCGTGGCCCAAATGCAGAAAATCAGTGAAAAAGCGCCATAGCTAGAAGGCTAACAGTTGTGTGGCGGGATTTTATCATTTTAACTGCGCGCAGAAGATCCGCCAAAAGGATCGGAACGAGGAGACGCCCCGATGGCCCAAAAGCCCATGACGAAGACTCAGTTGGTTGCGACGCTTGCCGAACGTGCCGACGTGGACAAGAAAACCGCCAATGCCGCGCTTGAGGCATTGACCGGCATGATCACCGAAACCGTCGCCGACGGCGGTGCCGTGACGCTGCCCGGTGTCGGCAAGTTCTATTGCCGCGAGCGCCCCGAGCGTATGGTGCGCAATCCCGCCACCGGCGAGCAGATCAAGAAAGACGCCGACCGCGTGGTCAAGGTGACCATCGCCAAGGCTCTGAAAGACAGTGTCAACGACTGAGCCTTGCGCCTGTCGATGAGCGGATTAGGGTCGCCTCCGGCGGCCCTTTTTCTTTGGCCTGTCATCGGGTCGGGGAACGGAAGGCAATTCAAATGGATCTGAAGTCGCTGGCCATGGGGCTGGGCTTTGCGCTGATGTGGTCGAGCGCCTTTACCGCCGCGCGCATCATCGTGACCGACGCGCCGCCGATGACGGCGCTGGTGTTCCGGTTCCTGATCTCGGGGCTGGTCGGGGTCGCACTGGCGCGCGCGACGGGCCAGTCGTGGCGTCTCAGCCGCAAGCAGTGGACGGCGGTTCTGATCTTCGGGCTGTGCCAGAATGCGCTTTATCTCGGGCTGAACTTCTACGCGATGCAGACCGTGCAGGCCTCGCTTGCCGCGGTCATCGGCTCCACCATGCCGCTGCTTGTGGCGGCGGCGAACTGGCTGATCTTTCGCGAACGCCTGCCGGTCGTGGGCGTCATGGGCGTGATTGCGGGGTTCATCGGCGTCGCCATCATCATGAGCGCGCGCATCTCGGGCGGGACCGACCCGTTCGCCATCTTGTTGTGCGTCATCGCGGCGGTGGCGCTGGCCTACGCGACGCTGACGGTGCGCAATGCTTCCAGCGGCGGAAATCTGTTGATGGTCGTGGGCCTGCAGCTGCTGGTCGGCAGTGCGATCCTGGCAGGCCCCGCCTTCGTGTTCGAGCCGTGGGATGTTGCCTGGTCCTACGAGCTGGTGGTGGCTTTCCTGTATACCACACTGATTCCGGGCCTCGCGGCCACCTGGGTCTGGTTCAGGCTGGTGGGGCGTATCGGAGCCACCCGCGCGGCCACCTATCACTTCCTCAACCCGTTCTTCGGCGTGGCGATCGCCGCCGTGCTGCTGGGCGAGGCGCTGGGGCCGCGCGATCTGCTGGGAGTGGCGATCATCATGGGCGGTATCCTCGCCGTCCAGCTGAGCCGTCAGAAACCCGCGGTCGCGGGGCCCGTTACGCCAGGATCCGAGGGGCCGAAAAGCGAAACACCAAAAGCCGAGCCATCACGGGCCGACGCGGCCTGTTACGCGTCGAAATAGCCGCCTAGCCGATCACGCCGCGCGGCCCGTCGCCGACCTGACTGCGGTGCAGCAACAGATGATCGAGCAGCACGCAGGCCATCATCGCCTCGCCCACGGGCACGGCGCGGATGCCGACGCAAGGATCATGGCGCCCCTTGGTCACGATCTCCGTGGGCTGGCCCGAACGGGTGATGGTGCGGCGGGGTTGCAGGATGCTGGACGTCGGCTTGACCGCGAAGCGCACGACCACGTCCTGCCCGGTCGAAATACCGCCCAGAATGCCGCCCGCGTGGTTCGAGGAATAGGCAGGCTTGCCATCGTTGCCCATGAAGATCTCATCGGCGTTTTCCTCGCCGGTCAGGGTGGCGCTGGCCATGCCCTCGCCGATTTCCACCCCCTTGACGGCGTTGATGCTCATCATCGCGGCGGCCAGATCGGTGTCCAGCTTGCCATAGACCGGCGCGCCCAGTCCGGCGGGCAGGCCCTGCGCCACCACCTCGATCACCGCGCCGACCGAGCTGCCGGATTTGCGCAGCCCGTCGAGATATTCGGCCCATTTATCCGCCATCACAGCATCCGGGCACCAAAAGGGGTTCTGCGCGATCGCCTCCGCGTCAAAGCGCTCGCGGGCGATCTCATGCGCGCCCATGCGCAGCATATACCCGGCGATGCGCAGATCGGGCATCAGCATGTCCAGCGCAGCCCGTGCCACACCGCCCGCCGCCACCCGCGCGGCCGTTTCGCGGGCCGAAGATCGGCCCCCGCCGCGATAGTCGCGAATGCCGTATTTCTGCCAATAGCTGATATCGGCGTGGCCGGGGCGGAATTTCTCGGCGATGTCGCCATAATCCTTGGACCGCTGATCGGTGTTGCGGATCATCAGCTGGATCGGCGTGCCGGTGGTCTGCCCTTCGAACACGCCCGACAGGATCTCGACCGCGTCGGCCTCGCGGCGCTGGGTGGTGAACTTGTTTTGCCCGGGCTTGCGCAGATCCAGCCAGCGTTGAAGCATCGTCTCGTCCAGCTGCACACCCGGCGGGCACCCGTCGACCGTCGCGCCCAGGGCGGGGCCATGGCTTTCGCCCCAGGTGGTCACGCGAAACGCTCTGCCGAATGTATTGATGCTCATGGTCGCAGGCTCCTTTGTCAGCGGTCTAGCGGGCGTGCGGCAGTGCCTCAAGATGAAATCGGGCCGGGGCCGCGCGCGTCGGCTCGGTGTCGGCTCGGCATCGTGGGGAAGGGTGCATCCGCAGGGCGGTCCGCCCAGATGCGAAAACGCCCCCGCAGAGGGCTGCGGGGGCGTTTTCGTTCCGGTGGCGTCCTTGGGCCAGCGCAGGGCGCGGGATCAGGCGTTGGTATCGGTGGTCTCGCGCTTGTCGCGGCGCTTGACCGGGGCCCAGATACGCTTGTTCGTCAGGTAAAGCAGCCCCGCCAGAAGCGTCAGGAACAAGACGCCCAGCAGCCCGGTGTACTTGCGACCCGGCAGCTTGGGTTCCGCCGTCCACATCAGGAAGGCAGAGACATCTTCCGCCTCGTTGCGCAGCTCGTTCGGATGCTGGTCGTCGAATTCGACCTCGCCACCGGCCAGCGGCGGCGGCATACCGATCCAGCCGCCGGGAAAGGCGGTGTTTTCATAGAGAACGACGCCCGCTTCTTCCTTTTCCTTGCCGGTGTAGCTTTGCAGCAGGGAGGTGATGTATTCGGGACCACCCATGCCTTTGACCAGTTGGTTGATCCCGGTGCCATAGGGGCCGTGGAACCCGGCGCGCGCCTTGGCCATCAGGCTGAGGTCGGGCGCATTCGCCATCTGCGACGGCGGGAAGTTGTCGGTTTCCTTGGCCGGGCGGAAATCGTTCAATTCCTTGTCGAATACCTCGAAGCGGGTCGCATAGGCGCGGACCTGCTCCTCGGGCAGGGCGACGCCGCCGGGTTCGGCCAGTGACCGGATCGGCACGAATTTCAAGCCGTGGCAGGCGGAACAGACCTCGGTATAGACCTTCAGCCCGCGCTGCAGTTGCAGCGGATCGTAGGAACCGAAGATCCCGTCGAAGGAGAAGTCGATATTTTCGATCTGCGGCTCCCCGCCCTCTTCGGCCAGGAGGGGGGCGGGGAGGACCGCTGCGTTTAGAGCCAGTGCCGCGATGGCGCCGAGGGCCGGTATCTTGAATTTCACGGGGTCAGTCCTTTCCAATCACTCGGCCGGTTCAGGGCGGGTCGCACGCGTATCGCTCGCGCCTTCGCCGTGCAGGGCATAGTGGGCCTTGAAGTCTTCCTCGATGGTTTCGGGCCGTGCCAGCGGCTTTTCGATCACACCCAGCAGCGGCAGGATGATCAGGAAATACGCGAACCAGTAGGCCGCCGCGATCAGCGAGAAGCTGGCGTAGGGCTCCTCGGCGGGCATCCCGCCCAGCCACATCAGCACGAAGAAGTCGACGACCAGCAGCGCGAACCACCACTTGAACATCGGCCGGTACCGGCCCGAGCGCACGCCCGAGGTGTCAAGCCACGGCACCAGCGCCAGCACCGCGATGGAGCCGAACATCGCCAGCACGCCGAAGAACTTGGCATCCACGATGCCCGCGGTCAGGAAACTGGCGATCTGCACCACCCAGACATCCGAGGTGAACGCCCGCAGGATCGCGTAGAACGGCAGGAAGTACCACTCGGGAACGATATGCGCAGGTGTCGAAAGCGGGTTCGCCTCGATATAGTTGTCGGGGTGCCCCAGGTAATTGGGCATGAAGCCCACCAG